>CACXCK010000094.1 GCA_902766135.1 uncultured Erysipelotrichaceae bacterium | reverse complement strand
GTTACTTGGAATGTAAAAGATGGGGTTATATCTACTAAAAGATGTGATAATTGTTCTAAAGTTGATGTTAATTATATTGATAGAAATACTAAGAAAGGATTAGATACTTATTCATCTTACTATAGCTCTGGGTTACCATATTATTTGGATATTCCTAAAAAAGAATTTAAAAATTATAAATATGTAGATGATGATATAACAGATGCTGATGTTATAAGAGGGGACAGAGTATTTACTGTTAATTATGAGGAAATACCTGTTGTTATAAATCACAAGTATGATAGTAATAGTGATGAAGCTAAAGTCGTCATGCTCGTTCAAAAGTATGTAAATGATAATCTAAGAAGTAAGTTATATTTAAATAATTTGAAAGATTGGAATGCTTTATCAGTAGAGTATATCGGGGATACGCTTGAAGGAAAAGAATATTATTTAAAGACCTCAGTAGACTGTGATGGTGATAAAACATGTATTGAAGATGCGACAGACTTTGACTCTAATAACAATCAATATTTATATAATGCATATGTAATAGTAGATGGTAACTCAAATGTTAAGTTATCATTTGAAAAAAGTTCTTTAGTAGAAGACGAAATAGGTGAAGGGGAAGTAGAAAACCCAAAAACTGGAAGTTATATTAGTTTATTTATAGTTATGACTGCTTTTCTGATGATTGTAGCTATTGGTTTTATAGTTCGCAAGAATAAGATATATAATATTAGATAGTGGCTTTGCCACTTCTTTTATTTACAAAGTTTAAATAATATGGTAAAATCTAAAAAGTAAAAAAGAGGTAAAGAGTATGACGAAAAAAAATGGTAAGAATAAAAAAATTATTAAACGAGTTAGTTTGTTTATATGGGGGATTGCTTTTATTTGTGCACTTGTGTTTGGATATTTTATATATGATGCAAATGTGTTACCGTTTAAGTATTTATTAGGTATTTTTCTTGTGTTAATTATTTTCCTTTTAATCCACTGTTTATTATTACTTAAGAAGAATACTAGGGCGTGGTTGATGGTTTTTTTGAGTTTACTTTCAATTATGTTTATTGGGGTATCTTTATATGCTAGTTTAAAGATTAATGATACAATTCGTTTTATTAATGAGAATTTAGGCGCTTATTTTGAAACTAATATTTATCATATAGTGGTTAATAATGAATCTAGTTATAAAACTTTAGATGATATTAGAGGAAAAGAAATAACGATTGTTAAAGATATGGATGATATGAGTGAAGTAGAAGGCTCATTAAAGAGAAAAGTATCGATGGAAGTTAAGTATGATGAGGGTATGATTGAAATGTTATCTCGCGTAAGTGAGGATGTCGAGACAATTATTTTGGTTAATTCTGGTAATTATGATGCGATGGTTGAAAATGATAAAGAGTATGAGGGAAAAGTTCGTATTGTAGATACAATTGAAGTAAAGACTAGAAAAGAAAATACGACAACTGGTATTGATATGACTCAAGATCCATTTATTGTATATTTGAGTGGTATTGATACAAGAAGTGGAATGATGCCTTCTAGAAGTTTGAGTGATGTTAATATTTTGTTAGCAGTAAATCCTAATACTCATCATATTTTGATGGTTCATGTACCAAGGGATTATTATGTTCCAGTTGCTGGTAGAGGTGGAGCTAGGGATAAACTTACACATACTGGAACTATTGGTGGGGTTGCACTTACGATGCAAACTTTAGAGGAATTCTTACAAGTTAAGTTATCTTATTATGTTAGAGTTAATTTTAATTCAGTTATTAATTTAGTTAATGCCATTGGAGGAATAAACTTATATTCTGATGTTGATTATTCGTTTACTTGTTGGACCAATAGGAGCTGTAAGTTTAATCCTGGTGATAATTATGTTGATGGTACTTGTGCTTTAGCTTTTGCAAGGGAAAGATATGCTTATTCAACTGGTGATAGACATAGAGGAGAGAATCAAGAACAAGTTATTACTAAAGTAATTGATAAAATTACAAGTTCTAGTACTTTGATTTCTAATTATAGTGATATTTTAAACGCTTTGAATGGTACTTTTGAGACTAATATTACAGGTGATGAAATTACTAGTTTAGTAAGAATGCAGATTGATGAAATGAAAGGCTGGAATATTGAATCAGTAAATGTTACAGGTACTGGCTCATTACAACCTACTTATAGTTATCCTAATCAAAATTTATATGTTATGAATCCTGATATGGAAAGTGTTAATAAAGCTATTACAAGATTACATGAAGTAATCGAAGAGACTAATTAATGAAGAAGATAGTTAACTTATTGTTACTTTTGGGTTGGTGTTTACTAATCTTCTTTTTTTCTTCACAAAATGCTGTGGATAGTAGTGAGACTTCTTCTTTGGTTGCTAGATTTGTACCATTTTTATCATTATTTTGGGTTAGGAAGTTAGCACATTTTATAGAATTCTTGGTTTTAGGAGTTCTAAGTTGTAATGTATTTAAAGATTATAAGACGACTTGCCGGAAAATATTGATGTGGGCATCTTTATTCTGCCTTTGTTATGCTTTTGGTGATGAAATACATCAGGTGTTTAGTGATGGAAGAGCGCCTAGAATAGTAGATGTTTTAATAGATTTTATTGGATCTTTAGCAGGGATTAAGTTATATTTAAAAATAAAAAACAAGTAATATTGACTTATTATGTCGAATTACTTGTTTTTTTAATTTATGGCCTATACTAATAAATTACTTGGCAATAATTGGTTGAATACATTTATTATCCAAGAATAGAATATTAGTAGGTGATGCTTATGCTATTTTTCTTTATATTTATATTTTTTTTAATTGTAATTATTGATATTTCCTGCTGTATTGTTTCATCTAGAATAAATGATAATATAAGCATTAATGATAGTGAAATTGAAGATGTTTATACTAAAAAAATATCCAATATTTAATTATTTAGTTTTTTAATTTCTTCTATCTTGTTCTTTCCTTTCTGAATTTTGCAGATGCGTCTGCAAAATTTTATAATACTTGTACTAGTAATCTATTTTGTATTTGCTTTATAATTATGTATTTTTTACAAAATACTTTTGCTTTAGGACTTCGTACTGATTCAATTAGTTTTAGTATACTTTTTTATCGAGTAAGTAAAGTTTATTATTATTCATATATTTCATTTACAGTTGTACAATATTTTGTACAACTGAGTAATTTCATCAAGTATTCTTCCTTATCTTTATCCTATATACTTTTAATTTTTTCTTTGCAAATAAGTTTGATAATGTTTCTAATTTTTTATTTGCTTTTCATTCCTTTCTTTTATAACTCTTTTCGTTTAGTCTTATGTCATAAAAATCATCCTCTTTAATAATAGTTATACCAAAGTAATTATGATTTCCTTTTAATGGGCTAAAAACTTAGCCCAAAAATATAGATTATAATCATAAAATATGATATATTTATTCATAGAATAGGTGTGTTAGAGTATGAATAGTAAAAGAATAATAATTATATTAATTATTGCAATAGTACTAGTAATAGGTGGCTCTTTCGCTTATTGGCGGGTTTCACTAGTCCAGACTAGTACAAATAACATAGCGACCTCTTGTTTTGATTTAAGTTTATCTGAAAGTAACCCAATAAACTTACAAAGTGCTTTTCCGATTAAAGACTCTGAAGGTAAGACTTTAACACCTTATGAATTTACAATAACAAATAATTGCACAACATACGCCTATTACGAAGTGAACTTAGAAGTACTTAATAATACAAATTTAGATAGTAGATTTATAAAAGTAGAACTAGATGATGAAACACCTAGTTTACTATCTAGTAAACTAGTAACTACTACAACTTTAAGTAACGCCTCAACTTCATATAAACTTGCTAAAGCTTATCTGCATGCAAGTGAATCTAAGACTTATCATTTAAGACTATGGATAGATGAGAATGTTACTTTAGCAGATAATGTAACAGAGAAAGAGTTCTCAGGCAAAGTGACTATAAGGGCGACATACAAGCCAGAGGCACCAAGTACACAAGAAGAGTGCGAACTAGAATATGGAGAGGGTGCTGCAATATGTAGCATTATTGCAAATGCTGATACAACAAATAGTAAGTGTTTACAAACTAATGAGAATGGCATGATAATTAGTCCATATTCTAAGTTGAGTGATAGTGATTTGCCGATAATATGTAGTATGGAAGATGACTATGGTACGAGTTATTATTTAAGAGGATTACATACTGACAATAATGTTAAGTTCGCTGATTCTTGCTGGAAGATAGTAAGAATAACAGGTACAGGTGGAATCAAGATGATTTATAACGGTGATGTTGATGCAAATGGTAAATGTACAACAACATCAGGTAACCACAATGGGTTTACAGGTCAAGCATTATCATTATCAGGAAATAAATTATATGGAACATCTTATACTTTGGAAGGAACGACTTATACCTTGGTAGATACTTCCACCATGAACTTTAGTACCGATTCAGCATCTATTCTAGGTAAATATACCTGTGGAAATACGAGTATTAGTTGCTCTAATCCATATTATGTGGCATCAAAAGAAAATGATACAACAGGATATGTTTTAAGAATGGGAGTGAGTGCGAATTATGCGCAAATTGGAACAACTACCTTTTATTACAATTATGCATCACCAGCCTACGTAGGATATATGTTTAATGATGCATATACATATAATAATAAAGCAATGACTACAATTGGGTCTACATTAATATCAAGTAATCAAGCCAATACATCTAATTACTATTATGGAGATAAAATAACATTTTCAGGAGGACAATACTACATCACAAATCAAGATGGAAGTAATGTTACTCAGTTAAGTTGGGCTTCAAATTATGAGTCTAATTTAGTAGGAAAATATACGTGTAAAGGAACAAGTAAGTATAATAATAAGACAATAAGATGCTCTACAGCATATAAAGTAATAGATACAACAACAAAAACAAATTATATGATATCAGAGTATTTATACGGTGGC
>CACXCK010000093.1 GCA_902766135.1 uncultured Erysipelotrichaceae bacterium | reverse complement strand
TCCCAAATGTAACAATTCTTGGTAAAGCTATAGGCCTATATCGAAAATTATAAAATTCCCTTCTAAGGGATTTTTTTTTATAAAAAAGAATTACTCTTTTTCATGTAATTCTTTAATTATTTTTTCTATTTTATTACCATACTCAATAGATTCGTCATATTTAAATACTAATTTAGGAATTGTTCTTATTCTTATTATATCCGCAATTTTTTTTCTAATAAAATCACTTGCTTCTTCCATTTCCTTTTCCAAAGACTCATGACTCTTATCTTCTAATGAAGTAAAATATATTTTAGCAATAGATAAATCACTTGCTACATCAGCAGATGTTATTGTAATACTTTTCATCAAAGGATCACGAGACTCAAGCATTAATACTTCAGATATGCATCTAACAAGTTCAGCATTAATTCTCTTTAATTTAATACTACTCATCTTTTAACTTCTACCATTTCATATAAGGAAATAGTATCTCCTTCTTTAATATCACTAAAGTTTTCTAAAGTAACACCACATTCAAAGCCTTTTTTTACCTCTTTAACCGAATCTTTTTCTCTTTGAACACTAGCAATACTTCCATCATATAAAACTACTCCATCACGTATTAAACGTGCTTTGGCACCCACTTTAACAACACCTTCAGTAACATAACATCCAGCAATCTTTCCTACTTTAGAGAAAGTAAATACCTTTCTTATTTCAGCACTACCAACACTACTTTCTTCAAACTCAGGATCAAGCATACCTTTCATAGCAAGTTCCATTTCTTCTAAAGCTTTATAAATAATAGTATAAAGTCTTATATCAACATTATATTCTTTAGCTACTTCTTTCGTATTATTAGATGGTACTACATTGAACCCAATTATAATAGCATTTGAAGCATTAGCAAGTACTACATCACTTTCTGTAATAGTACCAATTCCACTTCTTATAACATTTACTTTAACGCCTTCAACATTTATTTTTTGTAAAGATGCTTTTAATGCTTCTTCACTACCTCTAACATCTGCTTTTAATACAACATTAATCTCTTTAACACCACTTTTTATCTTACTAAATAAATCATCTAAAGATACTGGCTCTTTCTTATTCTTTTTTGCCTTCATCGCATCACTTCTTTTAGCCGCAACATTCTTAGCTTCAGCCTCTGTTTCAAATGCCATAAACTTATCCCCAGCACTTGGATTATCTGATATACCAGTTATCTCTACAGGCGTTGAAGGTCCAGCTTCAACAATACTTTCTCCTAAATCGTTCTTCATAGTACGAACTCTACCAAAGAATGTTCCTACAACAATAGGGTCTCCTAGTCTTAAAGTACCATTTTGAATTAAAAGTGATGCTACACCACCAATATTTTTATCTAACTTAGATTCAATAACTGTACCCATAGCATAACGATTAGGATTAGCTTTATATCCATTTACTTCGCTAATAGTTAATAATGTCTCAAGTAGTAAATCTACACCTTCTCCAGTATGCGCAGAAATATTTACAAATGGTACATCTCCACCCCATGCTTCAGGTGTAATTCCATTTTCACTCATCTCTTGCATTACTCTATCAATATTTATATTAGGTTTATCTATTTTATTAACAGCCACTACAATAGGCACACCAGCACTCTTAGCATGATCTATAGCTTCTTTAGTCTGAGGCATAACTCCATCATCAGCCGCCACAATAATAATTACGATATCTGTAACACTTGCCCCACGCGCTCTCATCGCCGTAAAAGCTGCATGTCCAGGAGTATCAATAAATGTTAATTTATGTCCATCATGCTCTATTTGGTAAGCTCCTATAGCCTGTGTAATACCACCAAATTCACTATCAACAATTTTACTATTACGAATATAATCTAAAAGTGTAGTTTTACCATGGTCAACATGTCCCATAATTGTAATAACAGGTGGGCGCAACTCCAAATCACTCTCATTATCAAGCACTTCATACTCTTCAAAATTACTAATATCTTGTGTTTCTTCCTTTTTTAACACTTTTCCATAATCAAGTGCAATAATCTCAGCATTTTCAAAATCAATTATTTGATTTAAATTAAGCATTAAACCAAGACTCATTAATTTTTTAATAATATCTGTTCCCGAAACATTTAAAGATTCAGCTAAATCACTTACAGTCATATCATTTTTATATAAAACAACATCTTCATTTATTTCATCTTTATGCAATTTTTCTTTATGCTTATACATTTCTTTTCTTTTATTGAAGTATTCTTGCTTACTTGATTCAATTTCACTACGTTTCTTTAATTTCTGTTTCTTTTCATTAGGAAGTGTATGGACATTAGTACTATTAACTAAATCTTCAACAACTTCATCCATACTATCTTCTTCTTCAAAACTTGCTTCTTCATCTGAACTTATTAAATTAGTTGCATAATCAAGATTAATGACATCATCATCTGACAATATATCATTCGCAGTCTTAACTTCAATTCCTAATATTTCACATTTCTTTAGTATCTCAGCAACACTTAAAGAAACACTTTCCGCATATTCTTTAACACTCATCTTCTACCATCCTTTCTAGTTCCTCATATAAAGAATCTGGAACATCCACTTCTAAAGCTCTATCTAAAGCCTTACTCTTTATAGCTTTATCTATAACTTCCTTACTAAGTTTAATATATGCTCCTTTACCATTTTTCTTCCCTGTTAAATCTACTTCTACCACACCTTCAGGACTTCTTACAATACGCACTAATTCTCTTTTTTCATACTTTTCTTTAGTAACAACACATGTTCGCATAGGTATCTTTTTAACTTTCATGGGTATCCCCCTTTCTCTTTATTTTTATCTATTTCCCTCTTCATTAATTTGTTTTAAAGTCTTAACTTCAATCTTAAATTTTGTTAAACGACTAGCAAGTTTAATATTACTTCCTTTTTTACCAATTGCTAAAGATAGATTGTCTTCATTAACAATAGCTAAAGCTTCTCTTTTTACTTCATCTGTTATATTAACTGTAACATCCTTAGCAGGTGATAAAGCATTGGCT
>CACXCK010000092.1 GCA_902766135.1 uncultured Erysipelotrichaceae bacterium | reverse complement strand
ATTTAATTTATTTGGACAGCTTAAATTTTGGTTTAAGCTTACTTTAAAAACTTTTTTGCCATATTTTTTCTTTAATTCATAGTTTAGAGTATGATATTGTTTGTTATCTAAAGTATATGAAAACATAATTGTCACCTGTTTCGTATTATAACATGTTTTTTTCTTTTCTTCCATTTATTACCGTGTTATAATAATAATATTATAAGGGGTGAAATGAATGATTTCATTAGATTCACATTTTCGGGTTGATTATTCACATGCCAAGGCTCGTGATGAAGCTGTTTTTAAAGGGCAAAGGTATCGAATTACTGTTTTAACTGAGAGGTTAGTTCGTTTAGAATATAATAAAGATGGAATATTTTTTGATGATTTAACAGAACAGGTGAGATTTAGAGATTTTCCTGTACCTGAATTTAAAGTATCTCAAGATGATTACCATTTAGAGATTACGACTAAGTATTTTTTTTTTTTTTTTTCTAAGGAAAAACCTTTTGAAGGATTAAATATTGAAGTAATGCTTTTAGATACTGATAAATCTTGGAATATAAGAAGTAGAGAGGTTAGAAATTTTAATACTTCTGGAAAGGGAATTGTCGGTACTAAGCCTGATTATCAGAAAGGGTTATATTCTACTGAAGGATATGTTAGTTTTAATGATAGCGATAGTTTAATTATTAATAATGATGGATTTTTGTTTGTTAATCAAAAGCCACGAACTGACATCTATTTATTTATGTACCGAAGAGATTTTGGCCTTTGTTTACAAGATTATTTTCGCCTTACGGGATTTCCTCCTTTAATCCCAAGGTATGCACTTGGCATATGGTGGAATAGAAATGAAATATATAATTTTCAAGATATAGAGAGTTTAGTACAAAATTTTAATAAATATCGTATACCTTTATCTGTTTTATTATTAGATGAATTTTGGCATTTAAAAGATAGTAGAGATTTAACAAGATATAAAACTGGGTATACTTTTAATCGTAATTTATTTTCAGATCCTGATCATTTAAGTCGTTATTTACATGAAAGAGGGATTAAACTTGGACTTACTATAGATCCTAGTGAGGGTGTAATGCCTCATGAGGATTATTATGAAAATGTTGCTAGTAGTTTAGGGGTTATGGAGCGAACTACTATTCCTTTTAATGTGTTTGATAAGAATTTCTTGATGAGTTATTTTAAGTTTTTAATAGAACCTTTAGAACAAAAAGGGGTTGATTTCTTCTTTCTAAAATATTTACCACAAGATTTAAGAATGCTTAGAGCTATGAGTCATTACATGACATTAGAGTCAGGTAAGAATAAAGAAAAAAGAGCAATGCTTATGAGTTATAATGGGTTAGTTGGATCGCATCATATTCCAGCACTTTATAGTGGAGAAACGTTTGTTGATTGGGAAACTTTAAATACTTTACCGTATTATAATTCAATGGCTTCTAATAAAGGCCTTTCTTGGTGGAGCCATGATATTGGGGGATATCAAAATGGAACAGAAGAGGCGGAACTATATGTTCGTTATAACCAGCTTGGATGTTTTAGTCCTATATATAGATTATCTAGTAAGGGTGGAAAGTATTATAAGAGGGAACCTTGGAAATGGGATGTAAAGACTTTAACAATTGTTTCTGATTATGCAAGACTTAGATATCGTTTAATTCCATATTTATATTCTGAAAACTATAAGTATCATCGTATTGGGATGCCTTTAATTGAACCTTTATATTATATTCATCCTGAAGTATATGATGAACCTAATTATAAAAATGAATATTATTTTGGAACAGAGCTTTTAGTAGCGCCTATTACAAGTCGAAAAGACTTACTAATGAATCGAACAGTGGAAAGAATATTCTTACCCGATGGAGTATGGTATGATTTTAAAACGGGAAAGAAGTTCTTAGGAAATAAAAGATATGTTACTTTTTATAAGGATGAGGATTATCCTGTGTTTGCTAAGAGTGGTTCTATTATTCCACTTGGTAATCTTGGAGATAATTTAAATGATACATCTATGCCAGAAGAATTGGAAATTCATATTTTCCCTGGTAAGAGCAATATTTATAAATTGTATGAGGATGATGGTGAAAGTAGCTTACATGCAGAAGGATATTCGATAACAACGGCAATAGATTATAATTATTTACAAAATAATCATACAGTAATTATTAGGCCTGTTGAAGGAAAAAGTGGTATTATTCCAAACGTCAGAAATTATAAAATTAGATTTAGAAATACAAGAAAAGCTGATAGTGTTGTAGTTCATTTAGATCAAGATGAATATCCATGTGATAGTTATGTTGAAGATTCTGATTTTATTGTAGAAGTAGCAAATGTTACAACTACTTCACAGTTAACTGTTAATTGTAAGGGAAAGAATATTGAAATAGATGCTAGTCATATTATTAATGAAGATATAGATTCAATCATAAGTGACATTCAGATTAAGACTAATTTAAAAGAGATGCTTGCTAATATTATGTTTAGTGATATGGATATAAGTAAGAAAAGAATTGAAATTAAGAAGTTAAAGAATGTTGGCTTAGATAAAAAGTTTGTTAATATGTTTATTAAATTAGTTGAATATATATCTGAGTTTTAAAAAAGGCTTGACAAGAATATTATTATAATGTAGAATTGTTGATGTAAAAAAAGGAAAGCAGTGGGTCCACCATTCACCTGAGTGCTAAAGTGCTGGGTAAAAAGCTAAGATAAAATGTTATTTAATTAGGCTTATTAGGTGGACTTTGATGTTCACCTTTTTATATTGTATGGAGGTGCTATTTTTTGGCAAAGAAAACAGAAGATTTACCAATTAATGATGAGATACGTGTTAGTGAGTTGATGGTCATCGGACCAAATGGTGAGCAAATGGGCGTGAAGAGTCTTAATGATGCGCTTACAATTGCTAATTTTGCGGGACTTGATTTAGTTTTAATGAATGGCAATGGAACGCCTGCTGTTGGGAAAATAATGGATTATAATAAATATCGTTATGAAAAGCAGAAGAAGATGAAGGAAGCGCAGAAGAAACAAAGAGAAACTAATAAGGAAATGAAAGAATATCGTCTTTCAGCTACTATTGATATTCACGATTTTGATACGCGTGTAAAAAATGCTCGTGAGTATTTACAAAAAGGGCATAAGGTTCGTGGTTTCTTACGTTTTAAAGGAAGACAGGCAGCTCATCCTGAGATTGGTTTAGAAATTCTTAATAGATTTGCAGAAAATTTGCGTGATGACAGTGTGATTGAAACCCCTGTTAAGCAGGAAGGTAAAATCATGGCTATTATATTAGCACCTAAAAAGTAGGAGAAAGAAGGTATATTATGGCAAAGGGTCCAAAAATGAAAACACATAAGGCATCTAGTAAAGTGTTTAAGAAAAGAAAAAATGGCGAACTTACTTATAAAATTGGTGGAGGTAACCATATTACAAGTAAGGATAGCGCAAAGCAAATTCGTCAAAGAAGAAGAAAAGGTGTATTAAGTAAAGGAGAAGCTAGCAGAATTAAATCTGTTATCTAGTAAGGTGGTGTAAATATGGCAAGAGTTAAAGGCGGAAATGTCGCTAAAAATAGAAGAAGAAAAGTATTAAAGGCAGCTAAAGGTTATTTTGGTTCTAAACATCGTTTATATAAGACTGCTCAAGAGCAATTATTCCATAGTGGTGCTTATGCATTCCGTGATAGAAGAGCTAAGAAACGTGATTTTAGAAAGTTATGGATTACAAGAATTAATGCTGCATGTCGTGAAAATGAAATTAGTTATTCTAGATTTATTAATGGTTTAAATATTGCTGGAGTTACAATTAATCGTAAGATGTTAAGTGAACTTGCAATTGATAATCCTAAGTCTTTTAAGGATTTAGTAGATATTAGTAAAGATGCTTTAAAAGGCGGAAAAACTAAAGCTAAAGAAGAAGTTAAAGAAGTAAAGACAGAAACTAAGAATAAAGAAGAAAAGAAAAGTAAGAAAGATTATAGTTCATTAACTTTAACTGAGTTAAAAGCTATGGCTAAGGAACAAGGTGTTAAAGGGTATTCAACAATGAAGAAAGATGAACTAATTAAGAATTTAAAATAGAATCTTTTAAAGATTCTTTTTTTATGATATAATTTTTTTAAAGGAGGATTATATGAAACCAACGGTTTTTAAAAGAGCAGGGGCATATTTGTTAGATTTAGTTATAGTAGCGTTAGTTGTGTCATTACTTTCTTATGTACCGATTTTAAACCCTAATAGGGTTGCGTATTCTGAAAAGTATAATGAGTTGTCTAATCTTTATACACAATTTACTAATAATGAGATTAGTCGTGAGGAATATGAGGAAGCATATGTACCTATTTCATATGATTTGTATCGGCTTAATGCTAATTATGTGATATTAGATATTGTTGCAGTACTTTTATATTTTGGCGTCTTACCATTTTTTACTGGGGGACAAACAATAGGTAAGAAGTTATTTAATTTGCGTATATCGAGTGTTGATGATAAGCCATTAACAATCGTTAATTATTTATTAAGAGCTTTAGTTCTTCATAATATTATTATTTCTATTTTGGAAATACTTATTGTTTATTTAATGACGGCTGATTCTTTCTTCTATGTTTATAAAAATGTAAATATGGTAGGCTATATAATTACTTATATAACTTTGTTTATGGTAATTGTTAGAAAAGATAATCGAGGTTTGCATGATATGGTAGCAAGAACAAAAGTAGTTAAGATAAGTGATAATAAGATGGAACGTGAACAAGCGGTTTTAATTCATGAGCAGGAAATAAAGATAGAAGAACCTAAAAAAGTTAAAGAAAGTGTTAAAAAAACGCCTAAGAAGAAGACCGTAAGTAAAGAAAAAAAAGATTCAGTTAAGAAAAACTGAGTCTTTTTTATGCAAAACCTAAAATAGTTGCAATGATACAGAATATTATAATTAGAACAAGGCCTATAACATATGGTGTTAATGAGGCATCACCAAAGTCGTTTTGAATCTTTTTACCTTTGTCGTATAAATCTTGTTTTTCGTACCATGTACGCGAATAGGTATCTTCAAATTTTGGACATGCTTCAGTGTTTGCTAGAACAAACTTTTTATTTTTTTTGCATTCGTATAAGCCATCTGCTTTTTTCTTACTTGTATTTAAATATTCACAGTCAGAACAATATTTAGCCATAATACCACTCCTATATTAATTATAAGAAGTGTTGTTTATTAAGTCAATAAATAAAAAATTTGCATAGCTTTAAATAGATAATTAATGTCTTTTATACTACACATTTCAACTGAACTATGCATGGCTAGTTCGCCAATGCCTATTTCAATGCAGGGGATACTTAAGTGTTTGGTGATGATGTTAGAAATTGTGCTACCACCTGATATATCATTTCTTGATGTGTAATATTGATATTTTATGTTATTTTTAGAAAGAGCTTTTTGCCATTTGCTAGTGAGTAGTAAGTCTGTTGTTGTTCCTTTATCGAAGGTTATAGCAAGTCCTTTACCTAAGGAAATATTTCCTGTTAAATCATTATATTCTTTGTAGTTAGGATGTGAAGCATGAGTATTATCTGAAGATAACATAATTGAATTAGATATGAGACTGTAGTAGTCTATATTTAATGATGAACAAAGGCGTTTTATCGTGTCTTTAAAGAATGTGCTGTCGGCACCTTCTTTGGTGAGACTACCAATTTCTTCGTGGTTAAATGAAGCGAAGACGGTAATGGCGTTTCCAGTTGTTTTAAGGAATGCCTTAAGTGATGCGTAGACGCTTGTAATATTATCAATTCTAGGACTTATTAGAATATCGTTTTTTGTTCCTATGGTAATTGGCGTAAATGCTGAATAAGCGTATAGTTCATAGTCTAAGAGATTTGGTTCATTTAGGAATTTTTGGATATTCATATTTTTTATATTAATGTCGATTATTGGCTGAAGATGATTCTCTGAATTAAGATTTAGGTTTGTGTTTGCGTCTGTTTGGAGATGAATAGCAACACTTGGAATAATCATTTCTGGTTTCTTTGTATCAATAATTTTTTCTTTAATTTGATTATTCTTTTCAATGGTTATTTTGCCTGCTAGTGAAAGAGGGTGATCTAACCAACTATAGTTTATTATACCTCCATATGGCATTATATTAAATTGGGTAATGTTGTTCGTTTCATAAATACCGTTTGGTTTTAGTTTCAGTGATGGGGTATCAGAATGGGAAATAATAATATTCATTTTCTTTGGGTTAGAAGGTATTTTAAAAGCAATGATTGAGGAATCACTTAAAGTAGTAAAATAATTATTATTGGGCTTTATATTCCATTTTGAATTTAGTTCTAATTTGGTAAAATTATTGGTGCTTAGAATATCAGTTACTTTTTGAATGGTAGTGAATGAACAAGTGCATTCATTTAGAAAATTTATTAATTCTTGGTTATTATTCATATTAATCACATTTTTATGATGTTTTATTTTATGTAAATTATACAAAATGTAAATTAATTGTTAATTTTGCTTGACTAAATGGGAAAAAAACTCTAAAATATAATTATAAAAAGAGAAGAAATGAGGTTTGATTTTATGGAAGACATGATTCCAGGAAGTATTGAAGAAGGATTCTGCGCGAATACTGCTAATATTTGGCAAATTGTTGGTTATATATTATTAATATTAAAAATTGTTATACCTATTTTATTAATTTTATATGGTATGATTGATTTAGGTAAAGCTGTTGTAGCAGCAAAAGATGATGAAATTAAGAAGGCTACTAAACAACTTGCTTTCCGTGCTATTGCGGGAATTGCTGTATTCTTTGTACCAACTATTATTGGTTTATTAGTAAATATGTTAAGCATTTTCTCTGATGCAAGGGATGATTTCCAAGTGTGCAAGTCATGTATAACATCTCCAAATGGTGATGAGTGCTTAAGATTTGTTGATGATATGGACTAACTAGTGTAAAATCACTAGTTTTTTTATGATATCTTTGTTATAATTGTTTTGTAAATTGGGTGATTTTATGAAAAAATTTATTGCTTTTTTGTTTTTAATATTATTTTTAAATATTTTGGTTGTTAATAATGTTAAGGCTGTTTCATGTGATGATAGAGAATATCAGTGTATAGAATGTGATTACGAAGCTTCAGAAGGTGATTTTAGATATGTAGTTTATTCTGATGGCGCTGGTAATGCAATAATTGATGAAGATGAATCGGTAAAGTATAAAACTAATCTTTTTACGCTTTTAGATAGAGTAACCGGAGCCGATTTTTTAAATGAAGAAGGAACTTCCTTAACATGCCCTTTTATTCGTGCTGTACCTGATACAACAAATAAAATGGATAGTCAAGATCAAGTTCCTTATATACTTATGGGGACTCTAACAAGACCAAGGGTAAAGGAAAGAAACGAAAGGTTATTTGAACCAACTACTGATGGGCCAACTGAAAAACCATTTATAAGTGAAGAAGCTAGTGGTAATAAAGCTATTAAAACTTGTCTTTTTGTTGATAAGTCAGAGACGGTTCGAGGCGAAAGCTTAAAGATTAGAGCCAAATTTGATGGAACCAATTTTACTTTTACTGTGCCTCAAGGTTATAAAGCTGAAATTCCAAAGGGACAATCACAGGATAAGTTAAAAGAAGAATTTAATAAAGACTGTGATGATATGAAGATATATTTTATGGTTGTTGATGCTGATAGTGGAGAGGGAAAAGTTGTTTACGTATCTAGTACTAAATATTCAGAATATTATGAGGTAGTTTCAATGAATAATATATCTGATATAGATAAGATTAATGGAAAAACAGGTAATGGAGAACGAGAAGTATTTACTCCAAGTGATTTGTGTCAAGATGGTGGTTGTGATGTAGACATATCTGGTTTGTGTGATAAGACCCCAGTAATATCTGTATTGAGGTTTTTAGGAATTCTTTTGTTTGTTGCTAAGGTATTAGTACCAGTATTAATAATTGGAATGGGTATTTATCACTTGTTTTCTATTATTACTTCTGGTAAGGATGATGAAGTTAAAAAACAAGTTAATAATATTGTTAAAAGGGTTATTGCAGGTGTAATTATATTCTTGTTACCATCATTAGTATATTGGATATTTGATGTTGCTGGAGCGACTGATGGTGGGTATAGTAACTGTGTTAATTGTATTTTAGATCTTGGTAAGTGCGAGACTAAATAGTAATAGATTAATTATTAATTATTTGTTATACTTAATAAGTAAGTCGGGTGATAAGATGAAGAAGAATATAATATGTTTATTGTCTCTATTGTTATTTGTGTTTGGAATGATGGAAAATGTCAGTGCTAAAAGTGTTGAACGAACATGTACCTATAATGATGGATCAAATTCAATAAGAATTGAAATTTATGATGATACTAATGTTTCATGTAATGCGTGGATATTGTCCTTTGAAGGTAAGGGGTTAAATAATAAAGAGGATTGTCAAAATTGGCGGGGAGAAACTAAAAATACTTATATTAGTCAAAAAATATGTCCTACTTACGCTGGCGTATATTACCCTAGAGGTCTGGGTAATGCAAAAGTTTATGTTAGTTATCATAAATCTGAAATTGATGAATTTGGGAGTGTTAATTATCATGTATTGGAGAGTGTAGAGAATAGTCCTCAATCTATAGAAGATGCCAAGAAGGAGCATTGTGAAGATTATGAATACTCGGAGTGCGTTAATAAAACTGACAAACAAGGGGTT
>CACXCK010000091.1 GCA_902766135.1 uncultured Erysipelotrichaceae bacterium | reverse complement strand
CTATTTCAGAAGGCTTATCTACAGGGTCTGGAAATTTTCTTTTATCACTTGTAACAACACTTTTTATTGCTATTATAATAATATCTTTAGAATACCTTATTCACAAAAAAAATAAGTACATTGTAGTTGTAACTGGTGGTAAAGAAACAATAAATTTAGAAGACGTTGAATTTATTCTTTCGTCTTTCAGTTCTAATAAAAAATTAAGATGTGCTAATAAAAATGATAATCATCAAGAATATATTTATGAAATAAAATCAATTAATGATATAGACAGCGAGTTCTTATCAAAAATTAAAGATGTAAAAGGCGTAAAAACAGCAAATTTCTTATTAGAAACTGGTGAGTCAATTGGTTAAGTGGTTGGAAAAATATCAAAGATTATTATTTTTAATAATAATCATCATAGCTTTCTCAATAATTATTACCATAGAAGATAAGAAAGAACATGAAAGTATTAGCCAAGTACTTTTCTTTTCGGATTATAGCCCTTTAAAATTTAACTATCCAAGTGGGACATACAACCAATCGATAAAAATTGCATTAAAAAAAGATATTCAAGTTCCTAACGATATAGAAATATACTACACATTAGATGGTAATGACCCAAATGAACAAAGTAATAAGTTTACCCAAGAAATTGATTTAACGGTAGGAGAAAATGAATTAAAAGTATATCCATTAAAAGTAAGATTCTTATATAAAGAAAAGTGGAGCGACATATATACCGAAACATACATTTTGGATAATTCTAGTGGCATTACGTTGCCAATAATATCAATGACTACCGATAATGATAACTTATACAATGAAGAAACAGGAATATTTATTGATGATAACTTATATAAAAGAACGGATGAATGGATACGACCAGCTCACATTATGATGTCTGAGAATAACAACATAATTTGGAATCAAGATATTGGTATTCAAATATCTGGTAAGGCATCAGCTATGTTAAATAATAAGTCTTTCAAAATAATAGCTTCAGAAACATATGATGAAAAAAATCCAAGATTCATACTTAATAATTTAAATAATAATAGAGAAGTATATCCGAATTCTAATGTAACAGAATATAACACATTGCGTCTAAGAACAGGAAGCCACGATATATATCAAGGCAATATTCGAAATAGTTTACTAAGCAGACTTGCCATGGAATCAAATTTTCCCGGATACTCAAATGTCAATAGAGCAATACTATTTTTAAATGGTGAATTTTACGCAATTACAGATATTCAAGAAAATTTTTCAGACACCTTTCTAAAAAGACATTATGATTTAGACGATACAGATAACATTCAAAAACAAAAGGGTGGAGAAAACGAAGTTTTAAATAACTTAGAATTAACAAATCTCTTTTTAAAAGATTTAAACAATGAAGCAAATCGTACAAACTTAGAACAAAAAGTAGACATGAACGATTTTCTATATTACTACGCGCTGCATTTACTAATGAATGACACCGACTGGCCAAAAAATAATTATGAAATATGGCGTTATAAAGATGCAGTAAATAATAATAATACATATGAAGATGGAAGATATCGTTTTGTCATATATGACGCCGATTTAAGCTATTATAGAGAAGACAATGAAATATGGGAAGAAGCTGGAAGCTACCTATGGAATTATTTAACTAAAACCGACAATTTTGTGCTTTCTAATGTTTTAAAATCTGATTATTACAAAAAGAAGTTTGCAGTAATTATGTCCGATTTATTAAACACATCATTCAAAACAGATAATATTCTAAATCTTGTTGATGAAGAATACTCTAGAATACAAAAAGACTTACTATACTTTTATGATCAAGAAATAACAGATGATCTAAATAACAAAATACAAGACTTAAAAAAGACAATCAAAGAACAAAATGAACGTATAAAAAAAAGCTTAGACAAAGACCTTTATTTCAACAAATATTATAATTTAAACATTAAAACAAGTGAAGAAGCAACTCTTTCTTGGAATTATATGACATTATTTCCTAATTCTAATTATGAAAATTCATATCCAGAAGAAAGTGAAATAACAATAATTGCTAGCCCTGTTAAGGGATATCTTGTTAAAGGATTTTTAATCAATGATAAAATAGTAGAAGGCAATACTATCACAATAAACAAAGAATACATAAGCAGTGGTAGTATCAATTTGGAAGTAATAACTGAAAAAGATTCTGAAACAGAATTAATAATATCTGAAATATCAGCTAAGAGTGATTCTGATTGGATGAAATTTACAAATGTATCAGAAAATACAATAAATCTAAAAAAATACTATATTAGTGATAACTTAGAAAAGATTACCAAATATAATCTCCCAAATATAACTTTAAAAAGTAATGAATCCATTATTATAAACGGTAAAAAGAATTATTTTGCAATTGGTGACTAT
>CACXCK010000090.1 GCA_902766135.1 uncultured Erysipelotrichaceae bacterium | reverse complement strand
TATTACGAAGTGAACTTAGAAGTACTAAATAATACAAATTTAAATAGTAGATTTATAAAGATAGAATTAGATGATGAAACACCTAGTTTACTATCTAGTAAAACAGTTACTACAACAACTTTAAATAATGCATCAACTTCATATAAACTAAAAAAAGCATATTTAAATGCTTCAGAGTCTAAAACATACCATCTAAGACTATGGATAGATGAGAATGTAACTTTAGCAGATAATGTAACAGAGAAAGAATTCTCTTCTAAAATTACTATAAGAGCGACATACAAACCAGAAGCACCAAGCTCACAAGAAGAGTGCGAGGCAGAATATGGTGAAGGGGCCGCTGTATGTAGTATTATAGCGAATGCTGATACAACAAATAGTAAGTGCGCCCAGTTTAATGAAGATGGTTCTATAAAAAATCCGGATATCCAAGCTATGACTGATAGTGATACGCCAATTATCTGTTCAGCAGAAGATGATTATGGTACAAGCTATTATTTAAGAGGATTACATACTAATAACAATGTTAAGTTTGCGGACCAGTGTTGGAAGATAGTAAGAGTAACTGGTACAGGCGGCATTAAGATGATTTATAACGGCGACGTTGATGCAAATGGTAAATGTACAACGACAAGTGGGAATCATAACGGATTTACAGGTACAGCACTTTCTTTGTCTGGAAATAAGCTATATGGAACAAGTTATACAAAAGAGGGAAGTACATATACATTGACTGATACTACAACATTAAACTGGCTAAATGACGCCTCTAGTATAATAGGCAAATATACATGTAATAGTACAAGTAGCTCGTGTTCAACTTTATATGCTGTAACAGGAGAGTATACACCAACGAATGCCTATGCTGTAAAACTAGACCAAAGTACTAATTATGCCCAAATAGGGACAAGTGCTTTTTATGCAAGTAAAGCATCACCTGCATATGTGGGATATATGTTTAATGATGCATATGAATATATTAGTAAAACAATGACGACAGACGGATCTACAATAATATCAATTAATCAAGCAAATGCAAGTAATTACTATTATGGAGATACAATTTCATATTCAGGCGGATATTATTTTATAACTAATCAAGATGGAAGTAATGTTACCCAACTAAGTTGGGCAGATAATTATACAAGCTTACCAGGAAAGTATACATGTAGAGGAACAAACACGTATAACGCAACAACATTAAGGTGTGCTAAAGCCTACAAAGTAATAGATACAACAACAAAAGCAAATTATATGATATCAGAGTATTTATACGGTGGCGTGACATCTATTGGTAATATAAATTTAGCAACAAGTTATACATATGATGGAACAAACTATACATTAACAAGTCCAGTAACTATATCTGTGATGGATTGGTATAACGGATATTTAAATTTTAATAACTATTATTACTGTGGCGATTGGAACCAGGCAACATGCACTGATTTAAGAAAGATTACAAGTCCTAAGCAAACGGAACTTCAAGCAATAAGTTTAAGTAATAACTATTATTATGGAAGTTCATTTACATATAACGAAAATAGTACAAGACCATATACTTTAACTGATACAGTACAGTTCTGGGATATTAGTGATAGTACAAATAAAGCATTATTAAATACCCATCATTATACATGCTTCTATGGGGCAGATAATACATGTGATGAACTATATTTTGTATATTATTTTAGTGGTACAATATCATATTATATAAAATTAAATGGCAATGAAACAGTAAGTGATGCATTAGATAAGATGCTAAGAAATAATAATATCAACGTAAAGAATAGTCATATAAAGGGAGTAATAGATTATTGGTATAAAGAAAATATGCTAGGTACAACTTATGAAAACTTTTTAGAAGATACAGTATTTTGTAATGATAGGACAACCGATGATTTAGGAGGATGGAGTGAGACAGGAAGTCTAAGTAATTATTTATATTTTAACGCAGGACAAAGTAAAAATTATTTAAAATGTCCAAATAGGAGAGATGCGTTTACCGTAAGTGATATAACAAAAGGAAATGGATCATTAACATATCCAATAGGACTATTAACGAGTGCAGAATATAGTTTAATAGGTAATTATACTGCAAACAGAATAAGAGATTCTTACTGGGCTTCCTGGCCTAGCTCTATCAGCTACGACGGGGCTGTCGAGTCTTACGTGAACACGTCAGGCTTTTGGGGCAACGCCCCTGTGAATATTGTGATTGGCGCCCGCCCGTCTATTTCACTCCGCCCAGGCATAACGTTTAAAAGTGGTGGAGACGGAAGTGCCGGTAATCCTTATGAGGTTGATATGACTAATTAGAAGAATTAGGTAATTAATTCTTCTTTTTTTGTAATTGTATGTTATAATTTAGGTATCTAGGGTAGGTGTTAGTTATGAATAAATTAGGTTATGCTATGAAGGAAATGATAATTCTTAGTGCAATACTTGCAATTGTTTTTATGATAGGTATTGGAAGAGTTAGTTATGCTTATGAAGAAGCTGATAGAAGTGATGAGATTGCAAATATTGAGAAAAGTTATTTACTTGATGCTGCAAAGATATATGTAGATAAACATAAAGATGAGATTAAAGATAAAGAAACTTTCTTTTATGGTAGTGATTTTATAGATGATGGAATTTTAATGAATACTGATGTAGCAAATTACCAAAATGCTAAAGTAAAAGTTACGATGCATGAAGATGGTAAGTATGATGTGGAGATAGTTGAATAATGGCTATTACTAAGACGGATTTTGTCCTTTATTCAAGATGTCCTAGATATTTATCATTAGAAAGTATTAAGAGTGAAAGATTAGATTCTGAAGTTAGTTTTTCGGAGTATGAAAAGGAAGAAAGAGAAAGAAAGTTAGAAGAACTCTTTTTTTCTATGGTAGAAGAAATTGACGGAGAGTATATCGATAAGACTGAAAAACTTGATAAACAACTAGAAGCAATGTTGCCTTATTATAAACAGGTTGAAGTAGAGGCTTCACGTATTGTTAAAGAGACTTTTGGGGGGACTGTGTCATATGCAATGGATACAAAAGAACAAGTTTCTTTTGATTTTTTGCGTGATGGAGTTAGATTTGTTTGTTATGTAGATATTTATAATGAATGTGAAGATAATGTAAATGTTGTTGAGGTTAAGGCTACGACTTCTAAAAAGTATTTACGTTTAGGTGGCAAGAATAAGGGAAGTGAAAGATTTTCTATTTTTAAAAATGTCGGTAATGTTTATAAGTTAAAGGGCGAGATAGATGGGTATCCTTTAAGTAATGAGATGCCTTTAAATGTTTATGAGGATGAAAGAAATAAATTATTTGATAGGTTTGGTATTGGGGAATATGTATATGATTTAGCTATTCAAAGATATATTTTGGAAGGTGAATATAAGAGTTTAGGTCGGGAAAAAGAGTTAGCTAAAGTGCATTATTATCTTGCTGTATTAAATGATCAGTATGTATTTGATGGTAAGTATGAAAATGGCGAAGCAGTATATGGTAAAGATAGCAGTGGTAATGATATTGTAGTATTCTTTGATATGGATGAGTTAACAAAAGAGTATCAGCCGTTTATTCGAGAAATGGCTGATAAGCTTGTTAAGTGGCTTAAAAATCCTTCGGGAGATGCTTGTCCTCTTGGGCCTTGGTGTGGCTATAAGTCTCGTAATGAGTGTAAGTTTTTTAAAAGTGTGTGTGGGGCAAAGATTCCTCTAAAAAACAGTTCTTTAAATTATATTAATAATGCTTTTGGTTTTGTAAAAGAAGATGGAACGAGAATTAAGGGGTTAGAACTTGTTAATGAAGGGTATTTAGGAATGTTAGATGTGCCTGAAGCGTGGATAAAGAGAAATAATCATAAAATACAAAGGGAATGTTTAGAGACTCATAAGGAATTTATGCAAAAAGATAAGATTAAGGCTTTAATGGATACGATTAAATATCCTATATATCATTTAGATTTTGAAACATTTCCTTGTCCACTTCCGAGGTTTAGGGGAGAGTCTCCTTATACCCAAAGTCCATTTGAGTTTAGTTTGCATATAGAAAGCTCACCAGGCATTTGTGATAAGCAGAAGGATAATGTTGTCTTTTTGGCAAGGACGATGGAAGATGAGAGGGAAGATTTAGTTAAGTGTTTGCTTAGTAATGTTGATGTTAATAAGGGGACTTTACTTGCTCAAAATGTTTCTTTTGAAAAGGGTCGGATTAAAGAACTTGCAAGTGTTTATTCTAAGTATCATGACGAGTTAATGAAGTTATATGATAGAGGATTTGATTTAATATGGCTTCTAAATAATAATAAAGAGCTGTATCAAAGTTTGGGATTTACTGGTGAGAAATTAGACACGTTTAATTTTTATGATGAGAGGTTATCTGGGTCTTTCTCAATTAAAAAGACTTTGCCGGTGTTTACAAGTCTTTCATATGACAATTTAGTTGTTAAAAATGGAACTGAGGCGATAGTAGAATACGCTAATTACAAGAACATGAGTAAGGAAGAATATGAGCTTAAGTATCAAGCATTAAAGATTTATTGTCAACAAGATACGTGGGCTATGGTTCAAATATTAGATGCATTAAGGAAGAAGTTAAAATAATTTGTCAAATGTGTAAAAAAGGTGTCATCTTTGTTGTATAGAAAGTGTTATTTTTAGTATTATATTATTGTAAGGACGTGATAAAATGTTATATCCTTCTATTGACAAGTTGCTCACGATTGTTGATTCTAAGTATAAACTTGTTCATGTAGCTTCTATTCGTAGTAAACAAATGCTTGAAAATAATCATTATCAGATGAAAGAAGAAGAATATACTAATAAAAGAACAATAGGGAGAGCACTAGAGGAATTAGAAAAAGGACTAATTACTGTTAAGAAAAAAAGTAATTAGTCTTTTTTTTGGGGATATGCCCTGACAATATTTTATTTTTAACATATTTTATATTAGGGGGAATATTATGAGTAGAGTTTTGTATAAGGCCTTAAATCAAATAACTTCATATTATAAAAAGGGAGTACATAATGGAGTTGATGTGGTAAAGAAGTGGAATAAGAGTTGTTATATTACTTCCCATAGTGATGGAGAAGTATTAGAGTGTGTTAAAGGTGTCCCGCATGATCCAGGGTCTACTGGTAATAGGAGTTATGGTAATTATGTTAAGATAAGGCATAATGATGGCTATATGACTTTATATGCCCATTTAAAAAGTGTATCTGTTAGTAAGGGACAAAAGGTAAAACGAGGAGAAAAGATAGGCTATATGGGTGAAACTGGTAATGCTTACGGCGTGCATTTGCACTTTGAGGTGCGTAATCCAAATAATCAAAGAATTAATCCTGAATCATTTTTAGATAGTGATTTACCATACGTTAGTAGAAAGTTACTTTATCAATCTTATGATAATAAGAAAAGAATGTGGCTTCCTAATGTAGAAGTTGGAAGTAGTGAATATGCTGGTAATTATGGAAATGCCATGGGTGGCATTTATGCTGATAAATATGAAATAAGAGTTCATGATATGAAACTTGGGTATTGGCTACCATGGGTTAAGGATCGTAATGATTATGCAGGTAATTTAGGTAATAATATCGATGGAGTACAGATAAAAAATGCTACTTATCGGGTACATTTATTAGGTGGTGGATGGCTTCCATGGGTATCAAAAGTAGATAATACAAATGAAGGATATGCCGGGATTTATGGAAGAATAATTGACGCAATTCAGATAAAATAGGTTTATTTAAGGCAAAATAATAAAAAAACACTTGCATAAGTGTTTTTTATATGGTAAGATTACTTTGTCTTTTGGGGGATTAGCTCAGCTGGCTAGAGCATCTGCCCTGCACGCAGAGGGTCGCGGGTTCGAATCCCACATCCTCCACCATATTAGACAGTTAAAGAACTT
>CACXCK010000089.1 GCA_902766135.1 uncultured Erysipelotrichaceae bacterium | reverse complement strand
TTCATCAGCTTTTCTTTCTCCTAAACTTTTCTTTCTTGCCTCATATATTTCTTCCTGATCCTTATAATCTCTATAACTAGAAGTTACCATTAAATAATACCCATGTTCATGTGCTGCATTCCATAACTCCATAAATTTATCATAAGCATAATCAAGCATTTTATTATCACCCAAAGAGCCATAAGCATATGAAAGAGGAATATTTACTAAATTATCAGGCTTATAATCTTTACTCAACTTATAAAATTTATTAACATTCATCACTTCATTTAAAGATATATCAGTATCTAATTCTAAAGAATACCACCTATTATTAGCGTGCGTATTAATTAAAGCCACAACATCCTGAAGTGAAGTATCATCATTCTTTTCATAATAATCTAAATACTCATCCAAATGTTTATATAAAAAGTACTTTTCCTTCATAAAAAGAATAATATTAGAGTCTTTTTCTCTTTCGAGCATCTGATTTAACTTATCACTATCTAAATTACTTTCTAAATACTTAGTTTCATCCATACTATATCCTTTAGTAAGTAATTTATACTCATATGTTTGTTCATACAAATACTGTTTGTATTTTTGATACCCATATATAGAGCCAACCACCATAATAATTAAAACAAAGAAGATGACATAAGCTCTTTTTCTTAATTTTAATTTTTTCTTTTTCATAAATCTTACCTCTAAATTATTATAACATATGAATACTTTTTCTTGCATTTTTTTTAAAAGTATTGTATCCTTTATTTAGGATAGAGGTAGTATTATGAACATGAGTATTCAAAATATATGTCCAAATTATGAAAGAATAATAAGTTTTAACTATTTAGAAGAAGATCGTATTACTTCTAAATTAATTGAAATATATAAGAGCTTTTTAAAAAGAAGTTATCTAAATAATGAAGAATTAAAAGAACTTAAACAATATGATTATGTTTTAGGTCGTTACTTAGATGACTATACTTTTAGAAAAGAACTTAAAAGTGAGATTGTTCATATTCAAATTAAAAGAACTTGCACTGATATTATAAGAGCAATTGTTGAATCTGTTATAAAAATATTTGATAATTATTTAGAAAACTCAACCAGAAAAATTACTATTGCTCGTTGGATATAAATCATAGATTATTAAGAAGAAAATACTTGCGTTTCTTCTTTTAATTTGCTATAATTATCTTACTTCATGGCGAGATAGCTCAGCTGGCTAGAGCGTCCGGTTCATACCCGGAAGGTCGAGGGTTCGATCCCCCCTCTCGCTACCAATTGTTAATTAATGACTTATTAAAGTCATTTTTTTAATGTCTAAAATTATGATATAATAAATTAGGTGATAAGATGGATATAATTACTAAACTATATGAATTAATTATCAAAGACCCGGGAATTCAAACATTTAATGATAATAAAGAGTTGTTTTACAATTACTATTATAATGTCTTAGATGTCTATTACTATAATCCTCGGAATATTACAATATATGAATATTTATTAAAAAACAATATCGAAGACGAGAACATGCCATTTCTAAAATCAATGATTTTTTATAACTATCATCGCCTTGAACAAAGAATCACTCAAAATGTATATATTATGGATAGTAAACAAATACCTCCATCTAGTTATAAAGAATTAGAAAGTTACTATAATAGACTAAAAAAACTAGACTTCGATGGTAAAATGATAAATTATGATACATTCACTAGAGACCTAACTGCTAGCATGATAGTATATTTAAACAAATACTTTTTTACCATGGAAATTGATGATATCAAATATATGCTTGATAAAATTCAAAACAATAGCTTTTTAAACCAGATTATTCAAACTGAAGATGAACTAAAAATGATGGATAAAAACTATTTATTTCAATACATTAGTCGCTTTATGTTTACAAAAGAATTCTTAAATCTTGGCTCTTTAGAGCACGACTTAGTACTTAACTCTTTTAAAAGTGGAAACATAAAAAATAGAGAAGTCGTAAAAAAAATAATAACTAGTCTAAATATCTCACAGTTTTCTACTGTCTTTGATGAAGGTTTAAAAGAATTTGCCACATTACTTGATATTTACTTTAAAGATGATGAACTTTCTAAGAAGGAAATGTTTAATCACATCTATGACGAGTTAGTAAAAGAAGGCATCTTTAGAGAGCTTACAGATTTTATTATCTATGATAAACGCGCTACTAATTATATAACAGAAGAGAATAAAAATACCATTATCAATAGGGCAATGACTAATTATCCAGTTGACATGACCGATGAAGAAGTACTATTTTTCTTAAATAACAATCCTCACGATATCTTTTTAATAAACTTGCTTGAAAATATGAATAACAGTAACTGGCGAGAAGAAACCAAAAACAAAGTACTTGAATACTCACAAGCTAATAATATAAAAGCTGAATCACTCGCTTACATCAATGGAATCACAAACATTAAAAATTTAATTAATGGCCAAAAATTATCCCCTATAGAATTATTTTACTCTTTAAAAAGTCTTTTAAAATTCGCCCTAAATGACGAATCACTAAATGTTTATTTAGTAGACCAAGTTAATTATTTTGGCTGTGCAGTTCAAAGTCAAAATGCAATTAAGATTCGCTTTGATATAATAAAAAAAATGTGTGATTGTGATGACATAAATAGAACACCAGAAGCCTTCAAAGTACTTGAAACCATTTTTCACGAAGCAAGGCACATAACGCAGTATCACCAAATGCATAATAAAGACATGGATGAAACCTTCTATACTATGTACAAAGAAAATCT
>CACXCK010000088.1 GCA_902766135.1 uncultured Erysipelotrichaceae bacterium | reverse complement strand
TCTTCATTAACAATAGCTAAAGCTTCTCTTTTTACTTCATCTGTTATATTAACTGTAACATCCTTAGCAGGTGATAAAGCATTGGCTATAAATTCTTCTTTATTTTCTGAATAACGAATTATATCTACTTTTTCGCCATTCAATTCTTTTAATATATTAGCTATTCTAGAACCATGCTCACCAATACAAGCTCCAACAGCATCAACTCTCTCGTCATTTGAGAATACTGCTACTTTACTTCTAATACCAGGCTCTCTTACAACAGCATATAATTCAATTGTTCCATCAACAAGCTCTGGTATTTCAGTTTCAAATAAACGTCTTACAAAACCATAATGCTTACGAGAACAAAGAATTAAAGGTCCTTTTGTTGTTTCTTCTACTTTACTAATATATACTCTTATACTAGAACCCATTTTAACTACTTCCCCAGGTATCATCTCACTCTTAGGTAATATTGCTCTAGTCTTACCCAAATCAATATAATAATTTTTCTGATCTTCCATGGCAAGCATTCCCATCATCATTTCCCCTTGTTTATCTTGGAATTCTGCCATTACATTAGTTCTTTCAGCTTCTCTTATCTTTTGTGTTAATACTTGCTTAGCCGTAGAAGCAGCAAGACGCCCAAAATCATCTGGCGTAACCTCTTTATATATTTTATCTCCAACTTTAGCCTCTGGATCAAGTTCTTTTGCATCATCAAGGGTTACTTGCGCATCTAAATTAATCTCAGGCGGAATTTTAACAACATTTCCTTCTTCATCAGTAGTTTCACTACCAAAATCTATCTCATCTACAACTACGTAATAAGCAAAAACTTTAATACTTCCTGTTTCTCTATCAATTTTTACCTCTACATTAGTTTTGCTTCCAAAGTTCTTCTTATATGCAGTAGCAAGTGCAAGCTCCATCGCATCAAAAACAACATCTTTACTAATACCTTTTTCTTCAGTTATATGATCTAATGCCTTAATAAATTCTTTAATATTCATCTTACTCGTTCCTCTCTTTACTTGAAATATCTAATATATATGACTCATCATATGGATCTAGCTCATCAATAATTGGATTAATAATATGGGTAGCTTCAACAATCGAATCCATATCAATTCCCCCAACTCGATCTAAAACTATTCTTAAAAAATAATAAGATCCTTCCTTTTCATAACTAATACTATCAACAACCATATTTAATTTAGATATCGGCCCTTTAATACTTTCTTTAATTTCCTCTAACTTTTCCATACCGCACCCTTCCATTAATAAAAGTGGGAATTTCTGCCCACTTAAATCTGTCTAAGTTATTATAACAGTTATTATTCATTTTGTAAAACATTTTTGACTTATTTTTCCTTATTTTTCCTAATTAAATACGTATTCACCCACTTTTATTCTTGTATCACTACAATACTCCATAATGTATTTGTTATTACGTCTTACTAAGATAATACCTATTGTCTTATCATGAGTACTTTTCTTAATATTTTTATCAATATAATTCATATATACTTCAATTTGCCCTATATGTTCTTTCTTTAACTCTGTAATCTTTAATTCAATAACAACATAACAATTAAACTCAATATTAAATAGTAACAAATCAATATAATTGTATCTATCTCCTATTTTAATCTTGTATTCATTTTTAATAAACGTGAATCCATCACCTAATTCTTCTAAAAAAGATGGAATATCTTCCATAATCATTTGTTGTAATACTTTTTCACTAATACTTTCATAGTTCTTACTATTACGAATTATAATAGGCTCCTTAGCAAAATCGGTTATTTCATTTGTTTCTGTATTATTTATTAATTTAAGTTTTGTTTCTTCATCAAGTCGTTCATATTCCTTGTTTTTTATTCTTTGACGTAATTCACGAACTGAAAGATTATTATTAATACATATACTTATATAATAATTAATTACATCATTATCGTTAATACTTAATAATTCATCATAATGGCTCCATGTTAAATTTGCCGACACTGTCGGCACTTTTAATGAAGAAACATAATTGTAAAATTTTAATGTTTTATATAATAATCTAGTACTATACCGTTTTCCAAATTCTTTAATGAGTTTAATAGAATACTTCTTTATTATTCCTTCTCCATAATGTTTACCTGCTTCACTTAAAGTCTTACCAACAAACAAATATGTATCTAAATCACTCCTATTCTTACTATAATCTTTTACTCGTTTTACTATTTCATTATCTATTATTCTATTTCTAATACTTTCATAATACTTATCTTCCATGTTGCCTCCTTATATTGTTATATATTCTTTTACTTTAATGCGAGTATCACTACAATATTCCATAATGTATTTGTTATTCTTTCTTACTAAGATAATACCTATTGTCTTATCATGAGTACTTTTCTTAATATTTTTATCAATATAATTCATATAT
>CACXCK010000087.1 GCA_902766135.1 uncultured Erysipelotrichaceae bacterium | reverse complement strand
TACTTCGTATGATAAGTTTTTAGCCATAGAATAGAAGCTTACACGATCTATTTGTTCATTTTCAGTACTCTTTTTAGTAAATTTATTGGCTAAAAATGCTGTTTCTTTTGAAGATGTTGTGTAGCCACTTGATCCTAAATAATCGTAGTAATAGCTATAGTCTGATACTTTCGTTTTGGTATTGTGGAATCCTGCCCAATAACTACAAATATTTATATCATCATAAGGAATGTAGTAATACCCATTATCACCCATTTTAAAGGTGAATGGCTCCATAACTATTTCAGGTCCCCAAGAGTTTTTAATAATCCATGCGCCTTTTCTCGATGGCCTATGTCCTTCTGAATATTTACTTGGATCAATAGTGTCGTCCCACCCAACAATTGTTATAGCATGGTTAGGAGTATTATTCTCTTCATCTATGTAGTAATATTCTTTATTTAAATATGAACCAACTAGGTAGAATGAATTATCACCATTGGAAATTGATTCAACATCATCTGTATTCCATGAAACAAGGGATGCAATAGCACCGTATCTTGTTATGTAATCTTTCATTTCGTTAATTGCCGTATCTGAACATGCACCTTTAGGATTATTTACTAAGGCTACATCGTAAACAGACACTTTAGGTTTAATATTTTTATAGCTATTGAAGTTAAGTCCACTACCAGTATCAATATAGTTTAAATATGAATTAAAGGGAACCGTGCTTTCTAGAACAGGACCATAATTATTCATAACATAAGCAGATGATAGTTCATAGTTTCCTGGTTTATTTAGATTACGATGGAAAGTGTTAAAGCCTGAAATTGATACTTCATCTTGGCTTAGTATATCAATATGTGATGGACTAAAAGTCTCTACTGTTAGGCCTTGTTTTTGCATATTTGACATAATTGATTCAGTTGTGGCAAATGTCCAACAAATATCTGTTTCATCTTGGTCTCTCACTGGCGTGTTATATCCACGGTCCACTAAAGAATATCTTGCATCATATGCTCTTGGAGACATAATAAATGCAAATAAACATAATATTGTTAACAATAATTTCTTTTTCATATACCCACTACCCTTTACTATAATATATCTTATCATAGTTTTTTAAAAAAAGAAAAGATTTTTAAAAATATTTATCGTTTTACGTAAAAAAAGAACGTTTAAACATGCTAATTATAATGTAAGTGCTAAATGCTCTTTACAAATTTATGACAAAACAAAAAACAGGCTTAGCCTGTTAGTTATTATTTTTTAAGAATTCTAGAGTCTTACGCATTTTAGAATCGTATTTCATGACTTCCATTCCGCCAAAAGCTTTTAGTAATTCTTCTTTAGAAATACCATAATTTTTAGCCATTTCTTCAGCGTCATGTTCTACTTCACTTTCAGTTACTTCAATACCTTCTTTATTCGCTACTTCTTCAATTAAATAACGATATTTAATTCTTTTAATTGCTTCTGGCTCCATATCCTTGTGCATATCTTCGTGAGTTTTATGAGCAAATTCCATGTATTGTTCAACTGATAAACCTTGTCCTTTTAGTTGACTAGCAAATTGGTCTAACATACGATGAACTTCATCAGATACTATTTCACTAGGAATTTCAACTTCCATATTTGAACTTGCTTTTTCTAGAATACTCTCAATAAATTTGTCATCAACATCAAATTGTTTACGATCCTTTAATACTTTTTCTATTTCTTTATTAAGTTCTTCTTCGTTAGTTACGTTTTCATATCCTAAATCTTTAAAGAAATCTTCATCCATTTCAGGAAGAACTCTAGTTTTAATTTCTTGTAATGTAACATGGAATGTAACTTTCTTTCCAGCTAAATCTTTAACGTAGTCTTTAGGGAATGTAAGTTCTAAGTCTTTTTCTTCGCCGACTTTCATACCGATTACGCCTTCTTCAAAGCCTGGTATGAAAGTATGAGAACCGATTTCTAATGGATAATTTTCGCCAGTTCCACCTTCAAGTTCTTTACCGTCAACAGTACCTTTGAAATCAATAACTGCTGTATCCTTTTCTTCTACTTTACCTGATTCTTTAACACGGATTTCAGCAAATTCGTTACGTAAGCGATTTATTTCTTCAGTGATTTCTTTCTTAGTTACACTTACTTTTTCTTTCTTTAACCCAAGGTCTTTATATGCCCCAAGTTTAATATCAGGTTTACCTGTAATAAGAACGGTAAATGTAATACCATCTTTATCCACACTTTTAATGTCAACTACTGGTTCGATTACTGGTTCTACTTTGCGTTTATCCATTGCTTTCTTGTAAGCACTTTCAAAAACGTGGTTTGCAGCATCCATAAAAAGAGACTCAATACCAAATTTTTTTATATACATTTCTTTTGGTATAGCACCTTTTCTAAAACCATCTATTTTAGCATCTTTAACATTTTTTTTGAATGAATAATCTAAGGCACTTTCCCATTCTTTTCCTTCAATTTTAATTTCTATTTTTTCAGTATTTTTAGCCATTTAAAAACACTCCTTCCTCTTTCGTTTTAATATTATACATGACTAATTATCTTTTTGCAATAACTCTTTCCATTTTTTACAAACTTCATCTAATGATGCCAGAAGGCCATCAATTTGTTCTTTTTCTTTGGTTCTTACCCCACTTGCAAAT
>CACXCK010000086.1 GCA_902766135.1 uncultured Erysipelotrichaceae bacterium | reverse complement strand
TACTACTACCCTGCAACTAACGCTTTATGGTTTTATGCACCTCGTAATGGAGGTAATTGCTCTAGTACATGGTATAGCCAGGATCTGGCCGGGAAGTATCAAAATCATTGTTTTTATAAGCCTAAAATTGGGGAATGCAAATCTATTTATAATTAAAAGAACTGATGTTATTTATCAGTTCTTTTAATTCTTCTTTTTATTAAGGCAATTTCTTTATCGTCTGGTTTTTTACCACGAATATTTTTAATTTCACCTCTTGCATACAATTCTGCTTGTTTAAGATATGCTTCATCTAGAGTTGAGGTTTCAAAGTAGGCAATTCGTAAGCCTTCCTTTATTTTTCGAAGTCTTGCTTTCTCTTCTGCTGTTTTTTCGCGTTCTATCACTTTCTGGTAGTTATTACATGATGAAACAGTAAAAGAAGCTACATTACCATTATTATCAATTACTTGGTAACCATCACTGATGAAAGGATATTCATTTATATATTTTTTAGGAAGATCTTTAATTTTCTCACATTTATTAGCACTTGCATTTTCACAATACTCCCAGCACATGTGACAATTCGGTAATTTTAAAGAAGCAACAGCACCTTTAGTATTCTTTATTATTTTTACTTTGCCATTTTCTTTAACAAGAATCACGTCTTTCATAATTCTCCCCCTTTTTTTGTAGCAATTATTTTATCACATTATTATAATATGTCAAGTTTTTTTATTCTTGTTCTTATTGATATGGAGTGAAATTATGCACGATACTTTGAATTATTATGATGATAATGAATTACTATTGCAAGATAAGCAAATTGATACCAGTTCAGTTGATTCTTTATAGTTTAATTAGCAAGTATCTGCTTTTATCAGTAGATGAAGAAAAACTATATTTATAAAAAAAATCCTTTGCAGGATTTTTTATTTATTATTTGGTATTTCATTATTCGTAGGTGGTGTTGGTATTGGTTGAACTTCATTTTGTGGCCTTACAACACTTTCTTGTTCAATCATTTTTTCTGAAGCGTTAATCTCTTTTTTATAAATTCGTTTTAAAACAAACATTGAAATAAGAGAACCCGCGGTTAATACAGCCAGCATGGCATTTAGTCTTCCTAAGAAGCCACTAATGTTTAAGTTTGTCCAGTAGATTATCAAACTCCAGACAGTTGAAACTGATACAAGAATTATTGAACTTGTTCTGAATCGGCTTACAAAAGTGTTAATGGGAATAATATGTAGTAGCCAAGATATAAAAACTAACGCAATAATTAGTGTGTTACATGTGTACATCATTTTATTTAAAATAGTTGAGTCTGGTAGTAGTCCCCAGATACCAATTATTGTTACTAATGCTGTTATACCAGAGATGCAAAGGCCTGCGATTGAAATGTTTTTATAGTTTTCGTATTCATATATTTTTGAATAAAATAAACATGGAATCGAATAGAAGAAAATAATAGCAATAGAAGCCATTGCTTTAGCACCTATATTCGAGAATTTTCCAATTAAGATAAAAATACAAGCTAAGACAACTTCAGCAATAATTGTTCCAAGCATTATTTTTAAAATATTTTTACTCATTTTATCGCCACTTTCTGATTTAATTATATCATGATTACTGTAAATGCTTGTTAATTATGCTTTATTTCTGTCAAATAAGTGACTACTTTTAAGGTAATAGTAGTTGTTCACCAATAGTTAAGAAGTCACTTGATAGGTTGTTAAGAGCTTTTAAGCTTGCGACGGTTGTATTATTTTTCTTAGCTATACTATATAGATTATCTCCCGCTTTTACTTCGTACGTTTTAGTTGTTTTTTCTTCTGGAATTAGTAGTTTTTGACCAATAGATAGTTTATCAGTTGTTAAATTATTTAGCTTCTTTATTTCATATACCGATGTATTATTTAATTTGGCAATATTATATAACGTATCGCCTTGTTTTACGATGTAGTAATTATCAGAGTCTTTTATTTTTAATGCTTGGCCAATTGTTAATAAGTTGGATGTTAAATTGTTAAGTTTTTTTAGTTCATCTACGGTTAACCCACTCTTCTTAGCAATACTCCATAGGGTATCACCACTTTTAACAATATATTTATTTGATTTTGGAGGTGATGGAACTGATGAAGATACTCCAATATATTTAGCAAGGCCTTTTACAACCGCGTCAGTAAGAGATTGCCAATTATTTTTAAGTATTGAAACATCATCTCCTGTGCTATCTAGAAATCCATATTCAACAATAATTGATTCATTATCTTTGGTATCTCTTAAAATAAAGTAATAATCTTGGGATGGATTTGAAGGTAATCTTTTTTGATATGTTTTACGAATATTTTGACCAGATGCTGCAATGGAGTTAGCTATTAGATTAGAAAGTCTGTCTGTATTACGAAGAGCGTATATTACTTCAGCGCCATCTCCACCTCGCATAGGTCAAAATGTAACTATTTTATTTTTAGTCTTGAAAGTGTGAAAAATTGTCACGGTTTCGACTTTATATTTCAAAC
>CACXCK010000085.1 GCA_902766135.1 uncultured Erysipelotrichaceae bacterium | reverse complement strand
ATGAGTATGCGCGATTATACACATGACACGTAATGGTGGTCTGTATAACGGTCTTAGTATTGTAAGACGTGAAAGATAACACATATATCCCACGTTGATTCCTAGGTAACAGTTTATGCTGTGAACGGTATTTTGTGGGCTATAGCAACCTAATATGAAACGGTATAACAATTTAAAAGAAAAGATCTTAGATATGAATAATATCTTCTAGGCTGAAAAGAGAGCTAGGAAGAATAAAACAAAAACATACGGTGTCAAAAGATTTGATAGGCGTGATGATTTGACTTTAGAAAATATATAGTAGAAATTAAATGATTGTTCATATAAAACATCACCGTATCATATATTTACAATATTTGAACCAAAACAAAGATTGATATACTAGTTACCATACTATCCTGATAGAATAGTACATCATATTATGATGAGAGTTCTAGAGCCAATCTTTGAAAATTGGTTTATAAAGAATACGTATTCTTGTATAAAGAATAGAGGTATTCATAAAATGCAGAACACTATAGAACACGATTTAAGAAAAGACTATTCTGGAACAAAATGGTGTTTAAAATTAGACATTAAAAAATTTTATCCTTCTATAAATTAGTCTAAACTATTAGAAATGATTAGTTGGAAGATAAAAGATAAATGGGCCATAACAATACTTTCAGAGATAATATATTCTTCTAATGTTGGTGTTCCTATAGGAAATTACTTAAGCCAATTCTTTGCAAATGCATATCTTACTAAGATAGATCATTATGTAAAAGAAGTGCTAAGGTGTAAGCATTATTATAGATACTGTGATGATATCGTAATATTAGATAAAACAAAGAAACATTTATATAAGATATTTAGATTAATAAATCAAAAATTATCATTTATTGATTTGCATCTAAAACCAATACGATTATTTCCAACAGATCAAGGAATAGACTTCGCAGGGTATGTGTTTAAGCATACTCATACTAAAATAAGAAAGAGTTTAAAATTAAGATTTAAAAGAATGTTAAGAAAATATAATGGAATTCCTTTTAAATCGTTTAGACAAAAAATTGCTTCTTATTACGGATGGCTTATACACTGCGACGGTATTCATCTGTTGAAAACATATATTAAAGACTTGTATTATGAATTTAAAAAACATTACTTTAAAAACTGCGGAGTTAGGACCTGTAAAGTGGGAGGATGTAGAAAAACTTCAACCAGGTGAAAATGGATTTATATGCTTTATTTCAGCAGAACCTATTGAGAAAGAAGATGAAGAAGGAAATGTAAAAATACATTTACTTGGAACATATATTCCTACTAATTTTGATTACACTCCTACATATAAGGAGATGGTTAACTTTATAGTATCCAAGAAGTATCCTAACGGAAAAGAGCAACAATTACTTCGTCACGGTATATTAAATCCACAAGACGAAGAGTATGTTGCATACTATAATGATGTAGAAGAAATAACAAGAACAATGAAAGAGCTTCTTGATTAATTAATATACAATGGTAGATTTTAATAATAAGATAATAATATTTTCAAATTATTAATAAATCATGATTTATTTAAAGAAATTTTAGAATCATACACAGTATAATAACTACATTAACGGTAGTAGCGCAATTCTACCTAATGTATCAATCTGTACGACTGAAGGGGATGTGCATTATAATCCTTATGTTGACCCATACGCAGGACACGACTATGTTGAAATTGGAGGCCTTAAGTGGGCAACAATGAACATTGGTGCAAACAGTGTAACTGACACGGGACTTTATTTCCAATGGGGTGACACCCAAGGCTATACTGTTGACCAAGTAGGTAGTGGTGAAGGACAGAAGTACTTTGGTTGGGTAGACTATAAGTACGGTAATGGCACAAGTGACCCTAGTGCTACAGGCATGACCAAGTATAACTCAACTGATGGTAAAACTGTATTGGAAGCATTTGACGATGCTGCAACAGCCTCTTGGGGTGGCAATTGGAGAATGCCAACAACTGCTGAATGGCAAGCATTGGGTGCTGCTGTGAATACTGCTTGGACTGCTGATTATCAAGATAGTGGTGTTGCGGGTATGATTTGTACTGATAAGACAGATAGTTCCAAGATATTATTCTTTCCTGTTTGTGGCTACTGTAACAATGGTAGTGTTATGCATGTAGGCAGTTACGGCTTCTATCGGTCAAGTTTACTTAGCGGTGTTAATGTTAAGAACGCCTACAACATGAACTTCAGCAATAGCGAAGTGAATTGGCAGAACTACGGCTACGATCGCCGTGTTGGTTTCCCTGTGCGTGGCGTGATTGATGAATAATATAACAATACAAACGATGGTAAACTTTAATAAGAAGATAAAAATTAGTTAAAGTTATAATTAACTCTATAATTAATAGTCAGAAATGTCTTTTTAGATGTTTCTGGCTATTTTTTATTTTACTCCAAAATTTTTTAATAAATTCTAATACTTATTTAAAACGTTACTAAATGTAAGTAGCTGATTATCAATTAGTTACAAAATATTTAGTAACGTTTT
>CACXCK010000084.1 GCA_902766135.1 uncultured Erysipelotrichaceae bacterium | reverse complement strand
CAGTCGTGTAAGAGATATGTTTAAGGAAGCTAAGAGAAATGCTCCATGTTTAATATTTATTGATGAAATTGATGCAGTTGGTCGTCAGAGAGGTTCTGGTATTGGTGGTGGACATGATGAAAGAGAGCAAACATTAAACCAATTACTTACAGAAATGGATGGTTTTGGCGCTAATGAAGGAATTATCATAATTGCAGCTACAAATAGGCCAGATGTATTAGATCCTGCTTTACTTCGTCCTGGTAGATTTGATAGACAAGTTACTGTAAGTCTACCTGATACGGAAGAAAGAGAAGCTATTTTAAAAGTACATGCAAAGAATAAAATATTAGCTCGAGACGTTAATTTGAAAAGTATTAGTCAAAGAACTTCTGGATTTAGTGGAGCAGACTTAGAAAACTTAATGAATGAAGCTGCTTTACTTGCGGTTAGAAAGAATGAAGAAGCAATTACTTTAGATGATATCGATGAGGCTACAGATAGAGTTTTAATGGGACCTGCTAAGGTGTCTCGTAAAACTAGTGAAAATGTTAAGTGGTTAACAGCTGTTCATGAATCAGGTCATGCTGTTATTGGTTTAAAACTTAAGGATGGTATGGAAGTTCAAAAAATAACTATAATACCACGTGGTATGGCAGGTGGTTATACTGCGTATACACCTAAAGAAGATAATATTTCTAGATATACTCGTAATGAAATGATTGCGATGATTACTAGTAACTTAGGTGGTAGAGCTGCCGAAGAGTTGTTCTTGGATGATATTACTACTGGAGCTTCTAATGACTTTAAAACGGCTACTAATTTAGCACGTAGTATGGTTACTGAATATGGTATGAGTGATTTAGGACCAATTCGTTATGAATCTAACTCTGGGGAGAATGTATTCTTAGGTAGAGATTATAATAAAGTTCGTAATTATAGTGATCAAGTAGCTCTTGAAATTGATCAAGAAGCCAGAAAGATTATCACTGAATGTTATGATAATGCTAAAAAAATACTTAAAGGTAATAAAGATTTAGTAATGCTTCTTGCTAATACATTAATGGAAAGAGAAACTATTACTAAGGAGCAAATTGATGAACTAGTTACAACTGGTAAGTTGAGCGATAAAGAGGAAATTGATGAGAATTTTCAGGCTTTGAAACAACAAGCTAAGGAACTACATATAAAGGGTTATACTAAAATGAATAAAGAAGAATTAGAAGAAGCTATAAGTAATGCTAATAGTGAAGAGGAATAATTCTTCTTTTTTTATGTTTTAATTAACAATTTAATATTATTTTGTTATAATGATTATAGGAGGTTTGTATGGCTAATAGAAAAGATAGTTCGTTAGAAGTTCGGGACGGGGTTAATCTTGATAAAATTAAGAAAGAGTTAAATGAGTATGTTCGAAAACAAGTTGATTTTGAGGTTAAAGAAGTAATTGAGAAAAATCAAAAAAATTTACTTAGGAATAAAACTTTTGTTATTGTGAGAAGAGATATTTTAATATTGTTGTTAATCTTTTTGTCTCTTTATCTTGGATATCAATTGTATCAAACAGGGTATTTTAATAAATATTATAAAAGAGGTGAATCGGCTAATAATTATGTTATTCCTCCTACGGAAGAACCTGTAAACGGCAATACTATAGAACCGGAGGAAGTGAAACCTAGTTTGGAGGAGTTAATTAAAAAATATGGTAATTATATAAATCCGTATTTGATTTCTTCTAAGAGTAAATATTTTATGGATTTTTATGAAGGTAAAATGTCAGATGGTTTACGTTTATATTTGACTTTTATAAATCTTGATAGTAGTAATATTGAAATTGATGAAGAATCTACTTTTATTGATGAAAAGAATTTCAAAGATAAATATAATTCTTTGTTCTTAGAAGAATATAAAGGGAGTTCATTTGATTTTTTAGGCAATACTTTTAAATATAGTGAGTCTCGTGGTATATATTTTGCTAGTTCTAAAGTTAGTAATGATTTTAAGTCGGATGTTGTAAGAGAAATAATTGATATACAGGAAGGTGATGACATAGTAATTACCACAGTTGAGGGATTTAAGAAAAATGACAAAGTTTTAAATCCTCTTACAAATAAGGAAATTGACGGTACTGATTTAGTTAAGAATCAAAGTAAGTTAGTAAAAGTTAAATATTCATTTGCAAATAATAATAGTACATATAAGTTAAAGAAGATAGAGGTTATTAACTAGTCTTCTTTTTTGTTCTTTTTTAAAGACAAAAGTTTAAGTTTATGATAAAATAGTTTTATACTGATAAAAGTAAGGTGGTATTATGGCAAAAATAATTTCTTTAGTTAATCAAAAAGGTGGAGTAGGTAAAACCACTACTAGTATTAATTTAGCTGCGGCTTTGGGAAAAGAGGGTAAGAAGGTATTATTAATTGATTTCGATCCTCAAGGTAATGCTTCTACTGGACTTGGTTTAAATAATAATGATTTTGATAATGATATTTATATGGTTATTACTGGTCGTGAGGAAATAAAAAAAGCTATTATTAAAACTAAGTTTAAAAATTTGTCTGTTATTCCTGCTACTATTAATTTAGCTGGTGTTGATGTAGAGTTTGTACAACGAATGCTAGAAGATAATACTTTTAAGCCAAATGAGCAGTTACGAATTATTCTTTCTGAGGTGAGTGAGGTGTATGATTACATTATCATAGATTGTCAACCATCTCTAGGCATATTAACAATGAATGCATTGGTTGCTAGTGACTCAGTAATTATTCCAGTTCAATGCGAATACTTTGCTCTTGAAGGTATCACTCAACTTTTAAATTCAATTATTAGAGTTCAGAATAATATGAATCCTAATTTAAGAATTGGAGGGGTTCTTCTTACGATGTTAGATGGAAGAACAAATATAGGGCTTGAAGTTATTGAAGAAGTTAGAAAATGTTTTAAAACAAGAGTGTTCAATACGATTATACCTAGACTTGTTAGACTAGTTGAGGCTCCAAGTCATGGTAAACCTATAAGCGATTATGATCCAACATCTAGGGCGACACTTGCATATCAAAATTTAGCAAAGGAAGTGATTAGTAGAAATGGAGACTAAGAGAAAAGCTTTAGGAAAAGGTTTAGAACAGTTATTTTCTAATGAAATAATTAATTTTAATGATTTAGAAAAGGATATAATTGATGAAACTCCTAAAAAAGATATTAAAGAGATAAATCTTAGCGAAATTAGAAGTAATCCGTATCAACCTAGAAAAGTATTTGATCCTAAAACTCTAGAAGATTTATCTCGGTCTATAAAAGAATATGGGGTAATTGAACCTGTTATTGTTAAAAAGACTGTTAAAGGGTATGAGTTAATTGCTGGTGAAAGGCGTTGTAAGGCAGCCAAACTTGCTGGTTTGGATACTATTCCAGCTGTTATTAAAGATTTCAATGACCAAGAAATGATGGAAATTGCTCTTCTTGAAAATATTCAAAGAGAGGATTTAAATCCAATTGATGAGGCTGAAGCATATAGTAAAATAATTGAAATAGGTGGTCTTACTCAAGAAGAATTTGCTCGTAAGTTTGGGAAAAGCAGAAGTCATGTGACGAATATGCTTGGGTTATTGTCTTTAAATAGTTATACAAAAGATTTAGTGCGTGATAGAAAAATTACAATGGGGCATGCAAGGTGTTTAAGTAAGTTGTCAGACGATGATAAAGTTAAGGCTCTTGCTGATAAAGTAGTAGCACATGACTTAAGTGTTAGAGAGCTTGAAAAATTAATTGCAGAAAGCGATTTACCTAAGAAAGAACCACAGTATAGAACTCATGAAGTTAGGTCTGTAAAAAGTTCTATATATGAAAAGATTATGCGAGAAAAAGTTGGAACTAAGGTAAAAATTGGCCCTAAAAAAATAGAAATACCTTTTGATTCCGAAATGGATTTGGAACGTATTTTGGATATACTTGGTGTTAGTGTAGAGGATTCTTTATATGACGTATAATAATGATTTTTTTGATAAACTTTTATATTCTGTTGTTGTTTTTGTAGTGGGGCTGGTTTTGTATTCTTTGCTTAGAAAAGTAGTAAAAAAGCTATTTAATAAAAATAAGGATACGTATGAACTAAAAAAAAGAACAACTGTTATTGAACTTGTATTAAATGTTGTGAAATTCTTTATATTTGGTATTGTTATTATTATGATTTTAGATAATTACGGCGTTGATACTAAGGGAATTTTTGCTTCTCTTGGAATAGTTGGAGTTGTTCTTGGCTTTGCTTTACAAGATACTGTGCAAGACTTTTTAAGTGGTATATCAATAATAATAGAAAACTACTATGTAATTGGAGATGTAGTTAAGATTGGTGATTTCGTTGGAGAAGTTGTCGACTTAAGTTTAAAATCAACTAAGGTTTTGAGTGTTTCTGGTGAGAAGTATATATTTGCAAATCGTAATATGAATTCCGTAATAAACTTGTCACAAGAGCGTGCTGGTGTTAAAATAGATGTTCCAACTGCTTATGAAGAAGATGTAAATAAAGTAGAGAAAGTTTTAAATGGTATTATAGCTAAATTAAAAGATGATGAGAATATAAAAGATTGTGTATATTTAGGTGTTGATAATTTAGCTGATAGTTCTATTATTTATTCTTTTATGATTTATTGTAAGGCAAGTGAACGTTGGCGCATTAGAAGAGAAGCTTTAAGATTAGTAAAAGTTGAATACGATAAAGCTAATATTAAGATACCTTATACGCAGATTGAGGTGCATGATGGAAAAAAAATTGTATAAAATTGATGATCGAGTGATTATGAAGAAACCTCATGCTTGTAAAACTAATGAGTGGATTATTACGCGAGTTGGTGTCGACATTAAATTAAAATGTGTTAATTGTGGTCATGAGATTATGATGGAGCGACCTGATTTTGAACGTAAGTTAAAAAAGGTTTTGGGTGATAATAATGAAACAATGGAATAAAAAATTAAATTTACATCCTGTTATGATATTTTTGATACTTACAGGTTTAACGATTATTCTTAGTGGAGTTTTAAATTTGTTAGATATAAATGAGCAAGTATATCATGTTAATTCTAGTACTTTAGAGTATTCAGTTGAACTAGTTAGTGTGTTAAATTTGTTTAGTTTATCGGGATTTAAGTATATATTTAGTGAAACTGTCGCTAATTTCGTTAATTTTACACCTTTTAGTACTTTTATAATTGTTTTGATTGGCTTTGGTGTGATGGAAGCTAGTGGTTTTTTGAAATCATTTATTACTTTAATAACTAAAAAGATGAAAAAAAATGTCGTAACATTTTTGATTGTATTCTTAAGTATTATTGGTAGTTTCATGGGAGATATTTCATTTGTAATCATGATGCCATTAAGTGCATTAATATTTAAGTATGGTAGAAGAAATCCTGTGATAGGTATTGTTGCTTCGTTTGCTGGTCTTTGTTGTGGACAAGGTTTATCATTATGGTATACAAGTGTTGATAGTACGCTTTTGTCATCGTCTTTAGCGGCTGCTAGGGTAATTGATGCAGAGTATAGAATGGCTTCTATTAGTGGTTTATTTTTAATGTTTGTAAGTGCCATAGTACTTTCAATTGTGATTGTTAATGTAACAGAAAAAAATATTGCTTTAAAAGTTGGAAAGATTGAGACTACCGAAGAAGAAGAGTTTAAACTTGGCAAAAAAGAGCGTAGAGGATTGATGTTTTCTGCTTTGGCTGCTCTAGCGTATTTTTTGTTTTTCCTTTATAATATTATTCCAGGACTTCCTTTTTCTGGAAAACTACTTGATAATTCTCAGTTATTGTATGTTGATAAATTATTTAATTACAATTCATTCTTTTCTAACGGATTTGTGTTTATTGTTACTTTCTTTTTTGTAATATTAGGTTTATTTTATGGAATGGGAGCAAAAACAATTACATCAAATAAGGAGTTTGTTGAAAGTTTAGCTTATTCTTTAGATGATATTGGTGGTTCAATAATTTTGATATTTGTTGCATCTTTGTTTATCAGTGTCTTTAAGTATTCCAATATTGGAACTGTTTTGGTAGCTATTCTTGCTTCGTTTATACGTAGTGTTAATTTTCAGGGAATTCCTTTGATATTGTTATTATTTGTAGTTAGTATTATTTCTACATTTATTTTACCAGGGACGGTAAGTAAATGGGCAATTTTGTCCCCAATTGTTGTACCTGTATTTATGAATGCTGGAATAACTCCAGAATTTAGTCAAATAATTTTTAGACTTGGTGAAGGTGTATCTTTTGGTCTTACTCCTTTAATGAGTTACTTTGTTATTTATCTTGCGATTATGATGAAGTATAATAAAGATATGGATAGTCCAATGTATGAGTCAATAAAGTATCAAGTACCATATTCTATAGCAACTCTTTTATGTTTTGCTGTTATTATTGTTTTATGGTATGTTGTTGGTTTACCTTTGGGAATAAATGGGGTACCTGTTTTATAGGAGGTTATCATGAGTTTAAAAGCTGGTATTGTAGGTCTACCAAATGTAGGTAAGAGTACTTTATTTAATGCTATTACAAAACAAAATATTTTAGCGGCTAATTATCCATTTGCAACGATTGATCCTAATGTAGGTATAGTTACTGTTCCGGATTCAAGACTTACTTTTTTGGAAAATATGTATGTGCCAAAAAGAACTATTCCAACTAGTTTTGAGTTTACTGATATTGCTGGTTTAGTTGCAGGGGCCAGTCGTGGTGAAGGTCTTGGAAATAAGTTTTTAGCCCATATTAGAGAGGTTGATGCTGTAGTTGAAGTTGTAAGATGTTTCGACAATTCTGATGTTATTCATGTTTCTGGGAGTGTAGATCCTATCAGGGATATTGAGGTTATTAATGTTGAGCTTGTTTTATCTGATTTAGAAATTGTTGAAAATAGATTGGGTAAGATTACTAAGAAAGCACAAACAACTAAGGATAAGGATGCTTTACTTGAATATGAAGTACTATCAAAGTGTCAAAAAGCCTTACTTAATAATGAACCAATTAGATCTATTGATGATTTCAGTGATGATGAGTTGAATTATTTGAAAAATTTTCAATTTATAACAGCTAAACCTATTATTTATGTTGCAAATGTTAGTGAAGATGATGCAATAGTTGGTAAAAATAAGTATACTGAAGAGGTTAGAAAATATGCTGAGGAACATAATTCTTTAGTAATTGTGATGTGTGCCAAGTTAGAGAGTGAATTAGTTGAGTATGAGGAAAGTGATAAAAGGACCTTTATGGAGTCTTTGGGTATTACTTCTACTGGTCTTGACCAGTTGATATTTGCTACTTATCATTTACTTGGTTTAGAAACGTTTTTTACGGTTGGTAAAGACGAGTGTAGAGCTTGGACGTTTAAAAGTGGGACTAGTGCAAAGAAGTGTGCTGGACTTATACATAGTGACATTGAAAGAGGTTTTATTAAGGCTGAGATTATGAAGTTTGATGATTTACAGAGTCTTGGTGATGAAAAATCTGTTCAAGAAGCTGGAAAGTTATATTTAGAAGGTAAAGATTATATTATGCAAGATGGAGATATAGTTTATTTCCGTTTTAATGTATAATATATAGTAGGAGGAATTGATATGGAAAAAAATGAAATTTTATCCAAAGTATTCATGTGGATGTTTTTGGGATTACTTGTTACGTTTTTAACTGGGTATGTTGTTTCTATGAATGAGAATATGTTAATACATATTTTTAGTGGTACTGGTTATATTTTATTTGTTTTATTAGAACTAGGGTTAGTAATTTTTCTAAGTGCAAAGATTAAGACGATGAGTGCGACTACAGCAAGAGTATGTTTTGTATTGTATTCTTTTGTGACAGGGCTTACTTTTTCTAGTATTTTTATTGTTTATGAGATGTCTTCTATTGTTTATGTATTTTTGATAACAGCTGTGTTGTTTGGAGTTCTAGCTATGATAGGAAAGTATACTAAAATAGATTTAACCAAATTTGGAACTTATTTATTTATGTTTTTAATTGGAATACTAATTTGTACTATTATTAATATGTTCTTACAAAATGAAACATTTTATTTAATCTTAACGATTGTTGGTATTGGTGTATTCTTAGGTTATACTGCTTATGATGTACAAAAGGTTTTAGTTATTTTCGATAATAAATCGTTAAGTGATGATAATTTAGCTATCTATGGTGCTTTACAGCTATATTTAGATTTTATTAACTTATTTATTAGATTGTTACAATTATTAGGCAAATCAAGAGATAATTAGTTTATAATTATCTCAGAATGTAGACAAACCCCATATTTTAAAATATGAGGTTTTCTTATGCATAAATTTTTTTAAAAATATTTAAACAATTTAATATT
>CACXCK010000083.1 GCA_902766135.1 uncultured Erysipelotrichaceae bacterium | reverse complement strand
CAAGTCAAACTAGCTTTGGACCAACTATAATAGTTAATAATAACAATAACTATTATTATGGAAGTTCATTCACGTACGATGAGAGCCAATCAAGCTCTTATATATTAACCGATACGGTGCAGTTCTGGGATGTATCAGATAGCACAAACAAAACAAGTTTAAATACCCATCATTATACATGCTTTAAGGCGAGTGATAATACTTGCAGTGAGATGTATTATATTATTTATTTAAGCGGAATAACACCTTATTATATAAAATTAAATGGAAATGAAACAGGACCAGAAGCGTTAAATAAAATGGTGAATAATAATGATATTAATGTCAAAGATAGTATAATCAAGAAATTCATAGATGGATGGTATTCTATGAATTTAAAAGGAACAGAATATGAAAGTAAACTAGAAGATACCATATTCTGTAATGACAGAACAATAAATCAATTAAATGGCTGGAGTGAAACTGGAAGTTTAAATAAGTACTTATACTTTAACGGGGGACTAAGTAAATATTATTTAAAATGTCCAAATAAAAGGGATGCGTTCACAGTTAGCGACACAAAAAAAGGAAATAGTGCTTTAACATACCCAGTGGGGCTATTAACAACAGCAGAACATAGTTTGATAGGAAATAGGGCAGCGAATAAAACTGGGGCTCATTACTGGGCTTCTGCTCCAATCGATTTCAGCGTCGACTATGCTTACGGGAGGCCCGTTCACTTGAGTGGCGATTGGAGCAGCTATGGCTTCTCTATGCGCGAAACACTCGGCGTCCGTCCGTCAATCTCGTTAAAACCGGGTACTAAGTTTATCTCTGGGGGAGATGGAAGTGTAGGAAATCCTTATGAGGTAGATATGACTAGTTAGAGGAATTAGGTAATTAATTCTTCTTTTTTTGTGAAAAGTATGTTATACTAGTTATAGTGTTAAGGATAGGGATTGTATGGATGCTAGTGTAAAGACTAAAAATAATGTTTTTCTTGGTTTGATTGAATATTTTTTTGCATGTATTTTTAGGGGTATTTCATTTGTTTTTAAAGAACTTCCATCTTTCTTGTGGAAAGGAAGCAGTAAGGCTGTAGATCAGGCTTATAAAGGAGCTACAAAAGGTGCTGGCGGCGGAGAAGTAGCAGGTGATCAAAAGAGCCTATTTAAGATGGATTTATCTGATTTGTATACTAATTCAAAAGCCTATCAACAAAAAATTGCTTCTTTGGAGAAAGAGAAGATTAATCTATTTCAAGAGCTTGAAGGGACAGGAAAAATTCGTAGTAAGGATCCAGTTGTATATCGTTTTACAGCTCGTAAAGATGGAAAGATAACTTCTGGTATTATGAGTGGACTTTCAAAATTAGATATTCATACATTTTTGGTTCAAGATGGATATGAAGTATTTAAAATTGAAAATGATGCTTTAACACAAAAAATGTACGGTTCTAATGGACTATTCACGCCTAAGTTAAAAACGAAAGATTTGTTATTCTGGTTAACCCAATTATCTACTTATTTAAAAGCTGGTATTTCACTTACTGATTCAATTAAGATATTAAATCAGCAAATGGGTAAAAATAAGAATTATAAAAGAGCTTTTCAAGCAATTGTTTATGAGCTTACTATGGGTGAAGCTTTTAGTACCGCCTTGGAAAAGCAAGGAACGATGTTTCCGGCGTTACTTATTAATATGTTAAAGGCAGCTGAAAAAACGGGAGAACTTGAAGAAACGCTTGATGATATGGCGGAGTATTACACTGAGATTGATAAAACAAGGAAACAGATGGTAAGTGCTATGACATATCCAACTGTTATTATGGTTTTTAGTTTAGCTGTTGTAACATTTATTATGGTTTATGTTATACCACAGTTTGTTCAGATTTATAATACGGCTGGTGCTGAGGTAGCTGGTATTACATTAATGGTTTTAAATATTAGTGAATTCTTGAAAGCTAATTTACTTACTTTATTAGGTGTATTAATCGCTGTTATACTTGGTATTACTTTTGCTTATCGAAATGTTAAGGCGTTTAGAAAAGCAATGCAAATTTTCTTAATGAAGATGCCGATTATTGGAAAGATAATACTTTATAATGAAATGACAATTTTCTCTAAGACTTTCTCATCATTACTACGTAATAATGTCTTTATTACAGATAGTATTGACATCTTATCTAAGATAACTAATAATGAAGTTTATAAAGAAATAATGTATAATACTATTGATAATATTGTAAAAGGTGATAGAATAAGTAAAGCGTTTGAGAATCATTGGGCTGTTCCTGATGTAGCATATTTTATGATAGTTACTGGTGAAAGTACAGGACGATTAGCAGATATGATGGGTAAGGTTAGTAATTATTATCAAGAAATGCATAGGAATATTGTTAGTAATTTAAAAGCGTTTATAGAGCCAATTATGATTGCCTTTTTAGCAATTGTTGTTGGAGTTATAATCTTAGCTGTAATTGTTCCAATGTTCGATATAATGAATCAAGTTAAGTAATAAAAGAAAGAGGTGTTTTTATGGTAATATATAATTCTATAATCCTCTTTTTTATTGGTTCAATATTAGCATCTTTTTATGGGGTAGTGGCGTCTAGGCTCCCTAGAGGTAAAAGTATTGTAATACCTAGAAGTCATTGTGATTATTGTAATCATCCTTTAGGCTTATTTGATTTAATGCCAATACTATCTTTTGCCTTTTTAAGGGGAAGGTGCCGTTATTGTAAAAAAAAGTTACCAGTATATGAGCCTTTAATGGAAATAGCAACAGGCTTATTCTTTGCTTTATCATATATTAAATTTGGATATGGGTATGATTTTTATGTATCATGTATTTTAATATCTTTATCTGTTATTATTTATGTTACTGATTTTCAAGAAATGCTTATTTTAGATTCGCCTTTACTTGTAAGTATTATTTTAATATTTATTCTTAAATTTGTTTATTTTGGCATTAAGGAAGCGTTATTGGGACTTCTAAGTGGTTTAGTTTTGTTTATCTTTATGTTTCTTGTTGGGGTAATCGGCAAGAAGATGTTTAAAAGGGAAGCTTTAGGTGGTGGAGATATTAAACTAAGTTTTGTAATCGGTCTTTCTTTAGGTATTCCTTATGCTATGATATCTTTAGTATTTAGTACTTTTTTAGCATTACCATATGCTTTTTATGCTATTATTGGAGACAAATCTCATGAAGTTCCTTATGGACCATTTTTGTCTTCTTCAATGTGGTTTGTTCATTTCTTTCAAGATAAATTTCAATATGTTTTAAAATTATTTTATATGTGAAGTAACTTGGTTACTTCTTTTTTTTAATTAAAAAAGAACTCTTGTTAGAGTTCTAGTGTTTCAAATGTGTTTACTGGTTGTTCCATTGGTTCCTCAAGTTGTTGGCTATTTTCATTATTTTTTTGTTCTTCTTGAATTTGTTTTACTTCTTCAATTGTTTTTTGTTTGGTGCTACGACCAGTTAATGCGTCTTTTAATTCTTTTTCTTTTTCGCCTAAGTCATCTTCAATATCGATTACTCTTAAAACTTCTTCAAAACTTGTTAGACCATTTATTACTTTTATTAGGCCATCATTAAGTAGGCTTGTTGTGTTACCACTGTCATAGATTAGAGAACGAAGGTCTTCTTTTTTCATATTGTTTACAATTGCATCACGAACATCTTGATTAAGTAGTAAAACTTCATGTATGGCTATACGACCTGAGTAACCTTGATAGCAATGTGAACAGCCAACTGGTTTATAGATGTTATCAATGTCCATTCCTAAAGCTGCTTTGAAAACATTTTTTTCATATTCTGTTGTTGGTCTTGAGGTACGACAGTGTGGACATAATTTTTTACATAATCTTTGAGCTACTATACATTCTAGGGCAGAACCTAGTAAGTAACGTTCAACGTCCATGTCGACTAAACGTTCAATTGTTGTAAGGGAGTTGTTGGTGTGGACTGTACTTAAAACTAAGTGACCGGTTATAGATGCACGAACGGCAATACGAGCTGTTTCGTTATCACGAATTTCTCCAATCATTATAACATCGGGGTCTTGACGTAAGATAGAACGAAGGGCAGTTGCGAAGTCTAGACCTATTTCACTCATAGTTTGAACTTGGTTAATACCGGCAATTTTCATTTCGACTGGGTCTTCAACAGTAATAATATTACGGCCAACGGTATTAAGCTTTTGAAGCATCGCGTATACAGTTGTTGATTTTCCGGTACCAGTTGCACCAGTAAGAAGAATAATACCATTTGGTTTAGCAACAGCTTTTTCAATTTTTTCTAAGTTTTTTTCAGAGAATCCTAAATCATTTAAGGTGCCAAATCCAGCAGAATAATCAAGTAAACGAATAACGACTTTTTCGCCATAAACAATTGGTAATGTTGATACACGGAGGTCTAGGTCTTTACCATCTACTTGCATTTTTATGGCACCATCTTGGGGAATACGGGATTCGGTAATATTCATTCCAGAGATAATTTTGATACGAGTTACTAAGTTTTTCTTTACGGTTTCTGGAACTTCAGAGTACAAAACTAATTCACCGTCAACACGAATACGTACCTTTAAAATTGTTGGTGTTGGATCAAAGTGAATATCACTGGCTCTTTTACGAGCAGCATCGGTAAGAATGCTGTTTACAATATCAACGATCGGTTCATTAGCGTAGTCATATTCTGTATACATGTCTTCACCCGTTTCTATTCTTAATATATTTTATCATACAAATTTTAAAAAAACAATCTTATATACTATGAAAAAAAATTTATTTTTGCTATAATTATTTCGAGGGATTTTTATGAAAAAGAATAGAGGAATAATTCGTAGTATAACTAGTAAAGTTTGGCTAATTAGTATACTTTTTTTGTTTTTACTTGTATTATTAGGTTTTTCTTTTCCAAATTATTTGTTTCAGTTACAGACTAGGGAACGTTTATTAAAGATAAAGGATTATACTGAATATAAGTTAAATGTTGTAGAACAGGTAAGACCTGAATTTAAAAAGAGGTTTAGCTTTAATGGAATAGATTACTATTATGATGGAATAGAAGAAGTAAATATTATGTATGGTTCTACTAAAACAACTTTTGAAAATGTGCTTATGCGTGAATATTTATCTTTAGATGATTTTTTGATGAAGGCAACAAATGAAAACGATAGTGAGGAAGAAACTGTTTATGCCTATCGTGATAGACCATCGAAAGATGTAATATTTTATATAATTAAAAAGAAGAATGCAAATGAAGTTATTCTTAGAATGAACGATAAAGATTCGCAAGATGAAACGAAAGAAGAAACACAACAAGAATAATATTTGCTATTTCGGCATATACCAAGGCGTACATGCCTATTTTTTTTAATAGTAATATTATTAAAACAATTATTTTGACTATTATTCCTATTAGAGAAATATAAAATATTTTTTTGGGGTGTCCTAAGGCTTCAATAATACTATGTAGAGGGTATTCAAGGTAAAATAAAAGGAAAAAAGGGATAAGAATGTTTAGATAAGGAAGGCCTTTTTCTGTATTATATAGAAATTTAAGAAGGAATTCTTTTTGAAATGTAAGTATTAATAAGTAGCATAGACCGATAAAGAACGAATAGATGATAGCTTCTTTGATTCTTTTTTTTAAAGTGTGGTAGTTGTTATTTTTATTATTTTTGCTTATTTCGGGAATAAATATTTGACACATTGCATTAATAAAGAAGGCAGGAAGTGTTAGCATGGGAATAACGTAGGCGTTATAAATGGCATATTCGCTAGAAATATAGGTGATAGAAAACCCTTTATGAAGAAGAATATTAGTAATGATGATTGGTTCTAAAAAGAAAGCAATACTACCTATGATGTGACTTGAAGTTATGGGTATGCTCATACTTAAAACTTCTTTAAAAATACTTTTATTTATTATTAATTCATTTTTCTTTATTTTTTTATGGGGAGGCATAAATATGCTAAAAACAATTATAGAAGCTAGTTCTGTAACTATAGAAAGAAGGATGTACGATGTTAGGGCAAGCCAAATATTTATACTAGTTAATAAGGGAAGAATGAATATTAAAAAAAGGATACGTATTGTTTGTTCTATTATGTTAGATATAATATTAGGAATGACTTTTTGCCTACCTAGATAGTAACCTTTTAAAATAGCTGAGATGCTTAGGAATGGTAATGTTAGGACTAAACAGTAGAGAATGATTGATAGCTTTTGGTTGTGAAGAAGATTAGAAGCTAAAAATGGAATAAAGAGAAAGTACGTGATAGATAAAATGATTTGGATGGCAATAAGAGTAATGGCTGTACTTATAAGTATTTCCCGGTGGGGATACTTATTTTCACCTATTATTTTGGATAGTGTTAAAGGGATGGAGAGAGTTGATAGAGTAATAAATAGATTAGCAGCCGGGGTAATCATGGTATAGTAGGATAAGCCTGTTTCACCAATTATTCTTGTAAATAGTATTTTTATTATTAAACTACCTATTTTAGTGATGATGGAACCTATTAGAAGAATTGCGATTGACATTTTAAAATGATCATATTTCATTTTCATTCTTTCCTATTCTAAAATATTAGTATATAATAGTATATGAAGAGTTATTTTAAAAAGAAGTGGATATAATTATGAAAGAAGAATATTTTACAAGTATGAAAGAATTATATAATCGTTTGTTACCAGCTTTACGTAGTAAGAAAGAACAAATGACTAGGGAAGGATATTTGTATTCATCAGAAATAAAGATATGGGAAGTGTTATATAATACAAATTGGAAAAAAGCAACAAAGCTTACGCTTGCTGATATGGTAGATGATATACTTAATACTGATAGTTTATATATTTATCAGCATCTAGGAAAGGAATAATAATGATTTCAATAAATAAACAAAGTAGTATTAGAATACATGATGAAAGTATTTTATATTTTGATCCTTTAGAATGGGACGCTAAGCATGATGCAGATTATATTTTTATTACACATCCTCATTATGATCATTTTTCTCTTTTAGCAATACTAGAGTTAAAGAAAGAACATACAATGATTATTACAACTAAGGATGTTGTTGAAGAGTTGTTGTCTGTAGGTATATTAGAGGAAGATATTTTGGTTGTACAACCAAATAAAAAATATAATTTAAAAAATTTAAGTTTTGAGACGATTCCGGCCTATAATTTGCATAAAAAATATCATCCTAAAAGCAATGGTTGGGTTGGGTATTTAGTTAATTTACATAATGTGGTATACTATGTTTCTGGAGACACCGATGTACATGCCGGATTAAAAGAAATAAAATGTGATGTTATCTTTTTGCCAGTTGGTGGGCTTTATACGATGGATGCCATTGAAGCCGCTTCCTTGGCTAATACTATTATGCCTAAGATAGCTATTCCAATTCATTATGGTTATGCTGCAGGTAGTGTCAAAGATGCACTTATTTTTAAGAAGAGGTTAAGTAATAAGATTAAGTGCAAGCTATATTATTAGAGGTGAAATAAAGTGGATAAAGATAGTGATTATTTGACGTTTTTAGATGATTGTGCTTTGGCTTTTAAAGCCGGAGAAATTGAACTAATAAAGAAAGCTTATGATTTTGCTCTTATTCATCATAAGAGTGATGTTTTATATAATCATGAAGCTTTAATTAAACATAGTCTTGGAATATCAGAAATATTATTAGATTTAAATGTTGATAGTACAACTATTATTGCTTCCATTATACATGAAACGATAAATTATGGAGATGCTACAAAAGAGGAAATTGAAAGCCTTTTTGGTTCAGAGGTTTATAAGATTGTAAAAACAATTTCAAAACTTAATACGATTGAACTTACTGATAATTCAGAATTAGCAATTTTAAATTTGCGTAAAGTTTTGGTTGGGATGTGTGAAGATGTAAGAGTATTATTTTTGAAGCTTGCACATCGTTTGCATTTTTTAAGGAATGCTATAAATGTTGAACCTGATATTCTTAAAAAGAAGATTAATGAAACTGAACATGTTTTAATACCTATTGCGCATCGTTTAGGATTATATAAGATCAAGGGTGAGATGGAAGATCTTTGCTTAAAATATAGTAAGCCAGAGGTATATAATGAAATACTAGAAAGGCTAAATACTAGCGAGAGAGAGCTTCGTGAGTCTTTAAGCGATATGGAAGATTCTATTAGTGAAATGCTAATGGAACAAAATATTTCTTTTAGAATTAAGAGTCGGGTAAAAAGTGTATATAGTATATATAATAAATTAAATAATGGTAAAACTTGGGATAGTATATATGATATCCTTGCTTTAAGGGTAATTGTTAATAAGGTATCAGAATGTTATCTAACTGTGGGACTTATTCATGCTAAATATAGACCTATTCCTGGACGTTTTAAGGACTATATAGCTATGCCTAAAGCTAATATGTATCAGAGCCTCCATACAGGTGTTTTTGGGCCTGATGGACATCGATATGAAGTACAAATTAGAACTGAAGAGATGGATGAGTTTGCCGAAAAAGGTGTAGCAAGTCATTTTGCTTATAAAGAAAAGCATTATATGAGAAACATCTTGGAGCAAAAGTTGGAAATTTTAAGAAATATGATTGAGTCTGCAGATACTTTATCTGATTTGGAATTCGAGAATATTGCACGTAATGACATATTAAATGATAGTATCTATGTTTTTACTCCAAAAGGTGATGTTTTGGAGCTTCCTAAGGGTTCAACACCGCTTGATTTTGCTTATCGTATTCATAGTGATGTTGGTGATCATGCTGTTCAAGCTATTGTAAATGATATAGCAGTTCCTTTAAATTACGAATTACATAGCGATGATGTTGTTAAGATTCGAACAAAAGCTGATAGCACGCCTAGCAAGGAATGGCTTAGCAGTGTTAAAACTAGTCATGCTCGTAATAAGATTAAGGCTTATTTTAGTAAGCAGGATAAAGATGAATATACTGAAAGTGGTAAAGTAATATTTCAAAATGAACTACGAAAAAGAAAGTTGTCTATTGATGATGTTTTGACAAATGATAATGTAAAAAAACTTTTAGAGGATTTGAAACTTAATGATTTAGATGACGTTTACTTAGGTATTGGTTCACTACGTTATACTGCAGCTTATATATTAAATTTGCTTGATGAAGGAAAAAAAGAGTCAAGAGATATTTTATTAGAAAAAATGATGAATCATGAAGCACACTTTGAAAACCAGAAAGGCGATATTTTAGTTGATGGTAATTCGGGAATACTTGTTAATCTTGCTAAGTGTTGCTATCCTGTTTATGGCGATGATATTAAAGGATATATTACTAAAGGTGAAGGTGTGAGTGTTCATCGAACTAATTGCTATAATTTAAAAGGAAAAGAAGAAAGATTTATTGATGTTTCTTGGGTAGCTAAAGATGATAATACTTTTTATACTAAAATTGTGGTTACTACAGATAATGGAGAAAACTATTTATTAGATATTATTGGTAAGGCGACAACTAATAATGTTAGGGTAGAATCAGTTAAAAGAAAAAGCGATGATATGCATAATTATTTTGAATTATTATTGAAGGTTGCTAATAAAGACGTTTTAGAGATTTTTATGAATAGCTTGTTATCTTATAAATTTATTTTAAAGGTGGAAAGAATATGAGAGTATTAGTACAAAGGGCGGTTGATGCAAAAGTAGTAGTAGATGGTAAAGAAACTGGTAGTATTGATAATGGACTTATGATATTAGTTGGGTTTACGGATGGCGATAATGAAAAAACTATTGATTATTTAGTTAATAAAGTAATTAATTTAAGAATTTTCCCTGATGAGAATAATGTTATGAATAAAAGCGTTTTAGATGTTGGTGGGTCTATTTTATCAGTTTCTCAATTTACTTTGTATGCTGATACTCGTAAAGGTAATAGACCAAGTTATGTCAAAGCTTTAGGTGGGACTGAAGCAAGTAAATTATATGATTTATTTAATAAGAAGTTAGGTGAACATATACATGTTGAGACAGGAATTTTTGGGGCAGATATGGAAGTTACACTAACTAATATGGGACCTACAACAATAATGTTAGAGAAGTAGTTTATATTTTTATTAGATGGACTAAATTTAGTCCATTTTTTATTAGTTTTACAATTCTTTATCTCTATGATATAATTTTCTTAATTTGAAAGTGTGATATTATGGAAGAAAAAAAGTTTGCTAGTGGCATGTGTTTTTATAAACTTTTTTGGGTATTTTTGTTTGGCTCTTTGTTTGGTAATTATTATGAAGAAATATTGACTTTAGTTGTTCATTATCATTATCATCATGAATTTATTTGGCAATTAAAAAGAGGCGTTATGTATGGACCAATTTCGCCTATTTATGGTTTTGGCGCCTTACTAATGATTTTAATACTTGCTAGAAACAAAAGAAATGATTGGAAGACTTTCTTTTATGGAGCTTTGATTGGTGGCTCTTTTGAATACTTGTGTAGTTTTTTTCAGGAGAAGATTCTTGGCACTGTCTCATGGGATTATACTGATGAGTTTTTAAATATTCAGGGGCGTACAACGATTCCTTTTGCTTTTGTTTGGGGATTATTGGCACTCGTTATGGTAAAGATATTTTATCCTTCAATATCTTCTATTATAGAGGATTTACCGGTTAAGTTTGGGAAGTATTTGACTAATATGTTGATAGTTTTGCTTTGTTTAGATATTTTTGTTTCTTGGGGATCTTTATTTAGACAGGTTTTTAGACAAAATGGCTATCAACCTGTTACGGTTGTAGGTAAGTTTTTTGATAAGTATTATACGGATGATGTGATTAGAAAAAAACAGGAAAATATGACAACGTTTGAAGCAAGAAAATAGTCTTGCTTTTTTTGCATTTTATGATAGACTAGTTAGCAGAAATGAGGAATATAAATGGATAGTACAATGCAGTTTATGATGATGTATTTTTTGTCTTTCTTTATTTCTCAGTATGGTAATTATAAAATTGATTTAAAATTAAATGATGATTTAGCGAGTCATGGCTTTAAATTGAAAAATTTTTCTAAGGAAAAAACTTATGAATATTATATTACTTATATTCCTATTGTAAATGTTTTTTATATGCTTCTTTCTATTCTCTATTTTGTTAACAATGAGGGAGAAATTATTGATAGGTTATTTTTACTTCGGGAGGTTACGAAATTATCTAAATGGGAGCAAAATGAGTATAGTAAAAAAGGTAGACATAAAAATATTTTAAAGATATTAGATGAATATGATAGAAGAATGAGTAATGCCTTAAAGATTACGGTGTCCGAACCATTGGGGTTAAGTGTTATTTATTATAATTTATCTCATGATGATGTTATAGTTCTTGATGCAAGTGGCCCGATTTCGGCAAAGAGTCTTATAGAACAGAAACAATTTGTGCTTGATTTTTATGCTTCACTTAATGATAATTCTCTTCTAGATAATAATCATGTTTTACAAAATAAGGAATCTGGAGATTTTAGAAAAGAGGAAAAAAAAGATAATATTTTAGAGTTTAGGAGTATGCTTCAAGATGAGAAAGAAATGAGAAATAATAATAAATTAGTTAGGAGGAAGAAGAAGTAGAATGGAAAATGTTAAGAATAATTATTATGACGAATTTGAAAGAATGGGATTAAAAAATGATTTATCAGAAGCTTGTAATGGGAAAATATTAAGAGAGATATGTGATATTTCATTAGATAAGGTTTATAGTATTAATGAGTTACAGACTAGATTATTAAGAAAAAGATTAGGGGTTTTTAATGAAGGCAAGGTGATGTCTATTAGGGATATCGCAAGTTATTATGAAATGGAGGAGGAATTTATTGAAGAACAATTATGGTATTCTTTAAATAGATTATTATCTAGATTTCATGGGGTACCTTTAGTATATTTGCAAAGTGCAACTGATTATAAAGATTTACCATTTTCCAAAATGAGTGATAAAGCAATTTTAAACTTGCAATTGTCTCCGGTGTTTTTTAATAAGCATTTTTCTTGTTTTCAAGGAAAATGGGATTATAGGATAAAGCAAGTTTTAGAGATGGATATTAATGCGGTCTATAGCATGTGTTGGCATGATTCTTTTTTGATTGATTGGCTTCACTCTTTAGGATTTACATTTAAAATGGATAAGTTAATATTAGAGTTAGATGATTTATATAAAAAAAGGCTTACTGAAAGTGAATTATTAAATTATAACTTGTTGTTTTGTAAGGGTTTCTTCTCTGATAATCTATATTATGATGTGTTAGGAAAACAAGCTCTTAATATAGATGGTAATTATGTTTCTTTAAACAAGATAGGAAATATAATAAACTGTGAAGAAGATAGTATTAGAAAAATGCCTAATGTGAATGATCGAACTCTTCGTGAGTTAAAAGCATTTATTAGTACTTTTGGGTATAGTTTTGCTTCGAAAGAAGTAAATGAGGTTAAAAAGCTTATAAAAACGTTGAATCAAACTAAAGTGCACAAATAAGTGCAATTGGGCATAAAATGTGTGTTTTCATAAGAAAATGCACATTTTTTGCTGTTTT
>CACXCK010000082.1 GCA_902766135.1 uncultured Erysipelotrichaceae bacterium | reverse complement strand
GGATCGAAGTATCCTTTTTCAAGAAGTTTCTTCTTTAATTTTTCAAATTCAATGTATAAGTTACCCAAACCATCTTGTTCCATGTGATCTATATATATTTGATAGTTTCCACCACTAGGATATACACTTATGTGTCCTGTTACTAGCACATTCATGCCATCTTCTGGCACAAAATTTAATTTAGAGGCCTGTGAACGAAACATAATTGCACTAATACGTGAGTTTTCGTCTTTAAGAGTCAAGTATAGATGTCCTGATGAATGATTCTTAAAATTACTTATTTCGCCTTTTAAATAAACTTTTTTTAAAAAATTATTACTATCAAACATCATTCTGATGTAGTCATTTATTTGAGTTACTGTTATATAGTTATTATTCATGATTATCTTTCCTTTGTAGGGCTTTCTATTAGTGATAATATTCTACGTCTGTGCTCACTATATATTGCTAAACTGATAGGGGGAATATCTAAGTTGTATTTTTTAGCTATTTTAGCTATACAAGATGCAATGACATCTTCTGTTAAAAGATTTATTTGTCTATTAAATTCATTTTGAAATTCGCTTGATGACGTATTGTAGAAACGTCTAATGTCTTCGTAGATGTTATTTACTTTCGGCATTTCACTACGCATCGAATTATTTCTAGATTCATTTGTAAATGTGGTTGAAAAAGACATGTCCATATCGTATTGAGGAACTAGGTAAGCACCATTATCGCTTTCAGCGATTTCCCAATTTGCTAAGTGATAGTCTTTTTGCATCAAAATAAATTGAAAGATATATCTTTTGGTGAGCTTTTGCATGATGCCTTCAACAATTTCTTTTTTGTTTTTACGCCCTTTAAAATGATATTCTAGTGAAGCCCAGATAAATTCTAAGCTATTATAGTAATATTTTAGTTTTCCTTCGCTTATTTTATCGAACATAATATCTTGATTTTGATAGCCAAAATATTCATAAAAACTATTTTTATTGGTAAGAGGATCTTTTGCTTTTTCTAAGTATGTTAGATAATCCTCGACGATTTGCCGCCCACTATAAATATCTTCATCACTCTTTAGATAGCTTTTAGATAGAATGCCATAGAAAGCGCTTTGGGAATTTAGCATAGCAAGATTTGATTCAATTGTTTGAATACCAATTAGTCTTGCTAATTCTTCTCCTAATAATTCACAAAACATTTCTCTTTTAATCTTAGTACTATCATATAGAGTATTTGGGATTTTTAGAAAATATGTTTGATTATCCATTTTTAGCCAATAGCCATTGTAATGAGGCCCACATAAATCGTTAGGAATAATAATTTTGTTTAAGTATTTGGAACGATTACGATAGATTGATTCTAAATTTATAAAACCGTCTTTTGTATAGTCCATATTATAAGTCCTTCATATATTTATCAAGAACGGCATTAATCATTTTAACTAACTCTTCGTCAGTGTAGATTTTAGCTAATTCTATAGCTTCGTTTATGACAACTATTGGTGGCGTATCTAAGTATTTCATTTCATATATTGCCATTCTTAATATAGCGGCCCCTGTTTTGTCAAGTCTATCTATTCGCCAATTCTTTAAATACTTGTTAGCTATTTCGTCTATTTCTGGTTTGTTTTTTTCAACGCCAAAGACTATATCCTTTATGAAATCATCTCTAGTTGATGAGTCATTGGTTAGTATTTCTTCGATGTCACACGGGACTTTATTCGTTTGTAAGACATCAATTTGATATAAGTATGTCATTGCTTGTTTTCGTAATTCACTTCTAAGTTTCATAAAGAACATCACCGCCCTTATTTTATCAAAAAAGACTAATAAATACTAGTCTTTTTATTTTTTTTCTTCTAATTGTTCTTTTAATTCATATAGTTTATTAATAGCTTCCATTGGGGTCATTCTAAGCGGGTCTATTTTTCTTAGCGAATCTATTACTGGACTTTCTTTTTCTTCTGGAAATTCCATAAACAACTGAATTTGCTCATTTTCTTTATTTTTGTGAGGCTTATTTTCATAATTTGCAAGAATTCTTGTTGCATCGTTTATTATTTCATCTGGAAGTCCTGCTAATTTAGCCACATGAATACCATAACTTTTATCTATTGAACCGTTTTTAATCTTGTGTAAAAAGATTAGTTTTCCTTCTTCTTCGGTAGCACTTACATGTACATTTTTGATGCTTGGGATTATTCTTTCTAAGGTTGTTAGTTCGTGATAGTGAGTACTGAATAGTGTTTTACAGCCAATGTGGGTACTAACGTAAGATAGTATTGCTTCTGCAAGGCTCATACCATCATAGGTGGCAGTTCCTCTTCCTAACTCATCAAATAGAATTAGGGAGTCTTTAGTAGCATTGCAGATGGCGTTTTTGGCTTCTTTCATTTCTACCATAAATGTTGATTCACCGCTTACTAGGTCGTCGCTAGCACCGATTCTTGTGAATATTTTATCGATAATTGGGAGATTAGCTTTGGATGCTGGGACAAATGAACCCATTTGGGCTAGAATGACGATAATTGCAAGTTGACGCATGTAGGTTGATTTTCCACTCATGTTTGGCCCGGTTATTAAAAGTGTGTTAATTGACTCATCCATTATACAGTCGTTATTTACATATTCCATATTGGATACTTTTTCAATAACAGGATGACGACCATCTTTAATTTCTAAGAAATGCTTGGTGTTTAGTGATGGTTTTACAAAATGATACTCTTCAGCTACTACAGAAAGAGATGTGATAGCATCTATTTCGGCAATTACATTAGCTGTATCTTTAAGAAGTAGCAACTCTTTTTTGATTGTATCTTTTACTTCGTTAAAAAGATTATATTCTAATTCGATTATTTTTTCTTCAGCATTTAGAACAATAGCTTCTTTTTCTTTTAGTTTTGGACTAATGTAACGTTCAGCACCAGTAAGAGTTTGTCTTCTTTCCCAATGAAAGTCTTCACTTACTTCTTTTATTTGTCCTTTAGTTATTTCAATATAGTAGCCAAAGACTTTGTTGTATCCAACTTTTAAATTCTTAATTCCAGTTTTTTCACGTAATTCATTTTCAAAGCCAGCAATGAAGTCTTTGCCACCACTCCTAATGCTTTTTAATTCATCAAGTTCTTTATTATACCCTTCTTTTATTAGGTATCCGTCTTTTAATGTTACCGGAGGGTCTTCGTATATAGACGCCTCTAATAAGTTATATAAATTTTCGTGTGTTTTAATATCATAGTCAAAACCAAGAGATGATATTTCGCTTTTTATTTCAGGTAAAACTTTTAGACTTCTTTTTAATTGAAGAAAGTCTCTTGCGTTAACACTGCCACAAGATATTTTAGCACAGAGTCTTTCAATATCGTATATCTCATATAAATTATCTCTTAATTTATCTTTAATAATAAATTCGTTGTTTAGTTTCTCTATTTTGTGGTAACGATCTATAATTAATTCTTTGTTTTTTAGAGGATGTAATAACCAGTTTTTTAATTTTCTAGAACCCATGCTAGTTCTTGTTTTATCAATTAACCATAGTAAAGAATAGGTCCTATCTTTCATTCTTAATGTTTCTGTTAGTTCAAGATTTCGAATGGTATGGATATCCATTTCTAAGTAGTCGTCAGGATATACTACTTCTAGGGGTTTGAAGTGGCTTAAATCTTTTAGTTCTTTCACTACTAGGTAGTAAAGTAAGTGTTTCATGGCATGAATAATATGCTCATCTTCAATTCCTGCATATAGTTCTTTGTATTCGTTATCCAGTTCTTCATTCGAGAATGATATTTCTATTCCATAATGTCCTTTGAGGGTTGAGATAAGGGCTGAATCTAGATTATCTTTCATAACTATTTCTAAAATACCTAGACTACAAATCATATTTATTAATTTATCTTCTTTATGAGGTAATATTACGGCATAGGCATCGCCGGTTGAAATATCCGCATAACATAGGACATATAAGTAATTGTAATCTATTATGGAGGCTATGTAGTGGTTTTCGTGTTCGTTTAATAGTTCTAAGTCGACAATAGTTCCTTTACTTATTACTTGAACGACACCTCTTTTAACCATGCCTTTGGTTGTTTTAGGATCTTCTAATTGTTCGCAGAGAGCAACTTTATATCCTTTAGTTACTAGTTTTTCAATGTATGGTTTCACAGAATGAAAGGGGACTCCACACATAGGTACACGTTCTTTTAAGCCAGCATTTTTACCTGTTAAGGTTAATTCTAGTTCACGGCTTGCTAGTTCACCATCTTCGAAAAACAATTCATAAAAGTCACCTAAACGATAAAAAAGGAGTTCATCCATGTGCTCTTTTTTTATATCGACATATTGTCTCATCATTGGACTTAATTCGTTGTAATCTATATCTAACATCTTCATGACACTTACCACCTTAAAACGAATTATATTATATCATGATAGATAAAAAAGAGAAATATTTTTTTCTCTTTTATCTTTTAATACTTGTTTGTAATTTCAATTTATCTAGTTCTTCTCTAGCATAATAGTTAAATACTTCTTGAGGAACGAAGAGCTTAAGCTGTTTTCGTAAGTTTCGTTCTCCTTCGTTAGTGAAATATGAATAGTTTCCAAGCATTCCTTCTTTAAGGGCCGTGGTTAATTGGAAAGTCCCATATTTTGAGGCTGTTGCTATACATATTTCATTAAATACTTGTTTTCCTTTGGCTTCAAATGTTTTATAAACATAACCTTTTATATTTCCGCCTGTAATTGCTAGTAATTGGGTGGCTTTTAAGGACATTATAAAGCGAGTTCTAAAATTACATTCGCGAGTTATTGCTCTACTACTCCCATTTAAATATGATATTAAAATATTGCAAACATTATTAATACCGTATTTTAATATGGCATAGATAGTATATTCTTTTAAGAGTTCTTCTGGGCGTTCTTCTTTTTCTCGGCCATTAATTAAGGCTTTAAAAGCCTTTTCTTCGGTTAGCTCATATGCGGTACTCTTATATTTATCTATTAGTTTTAAGTAATCATTTATGTTTAAGTTATTGCTGAGGCTTAAACTTATTAATTCAATCACACTTTTGTAGTTTGTTAAAACCTCTTCTTCACTTGAAGAACCTTGTAGTCTTCCAAATGTTTTAAGAACCTTTGGATTTTCCATTAATGATTTCAATAATTCAGGATTTTTATCCATGTTATATGCTATATAATAAGTATATTTTTGAAAATCTTTGGTGCTAACTATAGCAAGACTATTTGATGATCTTTTCTCTTTGAAATACTGTTCTAATAACATCGATAAGGTTTCGTTATAGCTTAGCATTTTGTCATATCCATAGCCTATTACGCCTTCGGTTGGAAGAAAAGGATTTGTTGGAAGAGCGCTCATTCGTAATTCAGGGTCATTATTAATAAAATTAATTACTTTTATTAAGTCTTTTTGATGATTTATTCTTAATACTACGGAGTCGCTTCTTATTGTGTTAGCCACTTTAGACATATGTTCGATGTTTTCATTAGCAATATAATGAAATATTTTTGATACAGCATAATACATTTTAGGTTTCGGAAAGTTTAAATATAGTTTGTAATGGTTGTAATTTCTTTCATCGCCATTTTGGAATTGAAGGAAGTGTCTTTGGGCAGATGTTCTATAGACAATGATATTTCTGTTACTTGCGAATTCTTTTTGCCAGTATTCAAAGAATGTGTTTTGAATATCAAAATCAATACCTACTTGGCCAAAAAAAGGTATTCTTGTCCCGTAAGCACATAAGGCTGCATAAAATGTTTCAGAATATATTCCAAGGTTAGGATTATTTTGATATAGTCTAACAAATTCGTATAAAAAGGCATTAATTTTTGCTTCCCTGTCCATCGTTATTCACGCTTTCTATTTCCATTGTTTGTTCGTTTAGCGCCTCTAGTTCTTCTTTGTTAAATTCTAAAGTATTTTCTAATTCTTCATCAATGTATAAATAATCTTTGGTAAATTCTTCATCTAGGGAGACCACAACATCTATATTTTTACCGTCTAAAAGGGCTTTTTCTGTTTCCATATTATCTTACCTCATATTTATATTAACATAATTTCAAAAAGATGAGAAGAGTTATATCTCTTCTCCATCTAAACTAAAGCTTTTGGCATCTGTAATTTTGACATTTATAATACTACCTATTGAGCTTTTTGGGGCATTTACATTTACTAATTTCATCGTTTCTGTATAACCATATACCTTGTTATGATCCTTTTCACTTTCCCCTAATATTAAAACTTTAACTGTCTTGTTTAAATATTCATTATTAGCTTCTTTTGAATAGTTATTGATGATTTCATTTAAACACTTAAGTCTTCTTTCTTTTTCACTTAATGGAGTATCATCTTTCATTTTGGCAGCAGGTGTGCCTTCTCTTGGAGAAAAGATGAAAGTATATGCTCCATCAAAATGGCAAACATTCACCACCTCTAAAGTATTATTGAAATCACTTTCTGTTTCACCTGGGAAGCCTACAATAATGTCGGTTGTAATTGCAACGCCTGGTATTTTTTCTTTCATTTTTTTGTATAAAGCAATATATTCTTCTTTAGTATAACGTCTACCCATTAGTTTTAAAATTCTATCTGAACCACTTTGAAG
>CACXCK010000081.1 GCA_902766135.1 uncultured Erysipelotrichaceae bacterium | reverse complement strand
GCTTGGATAACAGGCATGCTTGCTGGTTTAGGAGCTAAAAATGATTCGTCTAAGTAATATTAAAATAGAAGTAGATAATACCCCTAAAGAAAGCCTCTATAGCTACATACTAAAAAAATACCATCTAAATAAAATTAATAAATTAACTATTAATAAAAGAAGCATCGACGGCAGAAAAAGTATTGTCTATTATAACTATGAAATAGATTTATCTATAGATAATGAAAAAGACTTTTTAAAAAATCATCCAGAAGCTAAAATAACACCTAACGAAAAATATATTTACCATCAAGCTAGATGGCATGATTTACCGCCTATAATAGTAGGAAGTGGCCCAGCAGGGCTATTCTGCGCTTACACCCTTTTAAAAGGTGGGATTAAACCAATTATCATTGAACGAGGAGAAAATATTACAGATAGAATAAACTCAGTTAATAACTTTTGGCATAATAACATTCTTAATCCGGATTCAAATGTTCAGTTTGGTTGTGGTGGAGCCGGCACATTCTCAGATGGCAAACTAAATACTTTAAAAAGCGATAAAGACTTTAGACAAAAAGAAATACTAAAAATATTTCACCAAATGGGGGGAGACGAAAGTATCACCTATGATAATAAACCTCACATTGGTACCGACTACCTCCAAACCGTTATAAAAAATATGTGTGAAGAATTAACACAAATGGGTGCTACATTTATGTTTAACACTAAACTTACAAACATTAAAACAGAGAATAATATTATTAAATCTATTGAAATTAATAACTCTGAATGGCTAGATACTAATACTTTAATACTAGCGATAGGTCATAGTGCAAGAGACACATTCTTACTTCTTCATGAGTCTGGTCTAAATATGGAAAACAAACCCTTTGCAATAGGTATTAGAGTAGAACACCCTCAAGAATTAATAAATAATAACCAATATAAAGAGTATGCTAAATACTTGCCGCCTGCATCATATAAACTAACATACCATACGAAAGACAATCGGGGCGTTTATTCATTTTGCATGTGCCCAGGAGGGTATGTCGTAAATGCTTCAAGTGAACCAAACAAACTATGCATAAATGGTATGAGTAACTTTAATAGAGAATCACCTAATGCTAACTCAGCTATTATTGTTTCTATTAATGAAAAAGATTATGGCCAAGAACTATTCGCGGGCATGCGCCTTCAACAAAAACTTGAATCTCTTACCTTTAACTATGCTAATGGCTTAATTCCAACCCAACGTTACGAAGATTTTTTGCTAAATAAAAAAAGCACGTACTTTAATTCTGTAAAACCAGTTCATAAAGGTAATACAGCATACGCTAACTTAAAAGAAATACTTCCATCATATATCTCTAATAATATCGAAGAAGCAATGGAACACTTTAATACTTTAATAAAAGGATTCAATCACCCTGATACACTTTTATCTTGTATAGAAGCAAGAACATCATCCCCAATAAGAATAAATAGAGATGATAATTATGAATCTAACATTAAAGGCATATATCCATGTGGTGAAGGCTCTGGTTATGCCGGAGGCATCATGACAAGTGCTATGGATGGAATGAGAATAGCCGAAAGCATCATAAAGAAGAATTCTAATTCTTAATAATTAGCTTCTTCTTTTTTTTACTAACTTTAGGAGTCAGTAAGTGCAATTAAAAAACAATTATTATAGTATAATTTTTAAAAATTACCCCAAAAAGATTAATTTATGATACAATTACCATAGTAAGGTAGGCATGTTTATGAAAAGAAGAAAAGTATTAATAATAATATCAATATTACTACTTACAATTGGTATTTCTTTTGCTTCGTGGATTATAACTTTAAATCAAACTAATAATAATCTAATATCTAGTAAGTGCTTTAATGTAACATTATCTGAAGAAAATCCTATTAGCCTAACTAATGCATATCCAATAACTGATACTGAAGGTGGGGTTTTAACCCCATTTACATTTACTATAACAAATACATGTAATAGTAATGCTTCATACCAAGTAAATTTAGAAATACTTAATACCACTACTTTAGCGAGCACCGAGGTCAAAGTAATGCTAGATGATGGTACACCAGCATTACTATCTAGTAAAACGGTAACACCTAAAACACTTGATAATGCAACCACGGCATATATTTTAAAAATTGGATATTTAGATCCAAATGAAAGTGTCACATATAACTTAAGATTATGGATTAATGAGGATTCTACAACGGAGATGAGCGCTAATAAAACATTCTCCAGCAAAATAACAGTTTCTGCAGGATACAAAGATAGCGTTACTAATATAGAACGTTGTGAAGCAGAGTATGGCGAAGGAGCTGCTGTATGTAATATTATAGCGAATGCTGATACTACAAACTCTAAGTGTGCACAGTTTAATGAAGATGGTTCTATAAAGAATCCGAATTCGACTATGTCTTATTCAGATACGCCAATTATTTGTTCAGCAGAAGATGATTATGGAACAAGCTATTACCTAAGAGGCTTACATACTAATAATAATGTCAAATTTGCGGACCAGTGTTGGAAGATAGTAAGAGTAACAGGTACAGGCGGCATCAAGATGATTTATAATGGTGATGTTGATGCAAATGGTAAATGTACTACAACAAGTGGAAATCATAATGGACTAACTGGGCAAATATTATCTTTATCCGGAAATAAATTATATGGGTCTTCTTATACGAAGGAAGGAAGCACATATACATTAAGTGATACTTCAACATTAAATTGGTCTAATGATTCTTCTAGTATTATAGGAAAATATACATGTAATAGTACAAGTAATACATGTAGTACTTTATATGCTGTAACAGGAGAATATAATCCAGTGCAAGGATATGGCGTAAAACTAGACCAAAGTACCAATTATGCCCAGATTGGAACAAGTGCTTTCTATGTAAGTCAATCATCACCTGCTTATGTCGGATATATGTTTAATGACGCATATACAAGAAATAGTAAGACTATGACAACAAGTGGGGCAACAATAATATCAAGTAATCAAGCAAACACAAGTAATTACTATTACGGAGATACAATAACATATTCAGGAGGAATTTATTTAATAACTAATCAAGATAATAGTGATGTAGTACAACTTGATTGGGCAAGTAACTATGAAAATAATTTAGTAGGAAAATATACGTGTAAGGGAACAAGTAAG
>CACXCK010000080.1 GCA_902766135.1 uncultured Erysipelotrichaceae bacterium | reverse complement strand
TAGAGTATCACACTTAACGCTAGCTTCAGAATTATCTGCTTTACTATTTATTAATACTTTTCCTCGATACGTAGCATTACCACCATTTCGAGCAATACTTTTTGAAACAATATTACTAACAGTATTTTTTCCAATATGAATCATCCGTGCACCAGTATCTTGATTTTGCCCTTTTCCTGCAACACTAATAGTAATACAAGTTCCTTTTGAATTATTTCCCTTTAAAACACAACAAGGATATTTCATCGTTACCTTACTACCAATATTACCATCAATCCATTCCATAATACCACCATCAGATACTTCTGCTCTTTTCGTTACTAAATTATAAACATTATTAGCCCAGTTCTGCACTGTAGAATAACGACATTTAGCATTTTTTCCAACATAAATCTCAACCACAGCTGCATGTAAACTACTTTCACTATAAGTTGGAGCAGTACATCCCTCAATATAATGTAAATCACTATTTTCATCAACAATAATCAATGTTCTTTCAAACTGTCCCATATTACGGCTATTAATACGGAAATAACTTTGTAATGGACGATCTAATTTTGTATTAGGTGGAACATAAATAAAACTTCCTCCTGAAAAAACAGCTCCATTTAAAGCAGCAAATTTATTTTCATTATTTTTAACAATTTTACCAAAATATTTTTTTACAAGATCAGGATATCTTTTCATAGCATCCTCAATAGAAGTAAAAACTACTTTCTTTTCTTTTATTTCCTTTAACATAGAATGATAAATAACTTCACTCTCATATTGAACACCCATACCACCCATATGAACTTCTGCCTCACGAACACCAACAGAATCTAATTCATCCACAATAGGCTTTAAAACATTATTCCAATCATTCTGAATTTTTTTGTCTTTCTCACTATTTTTATAATAAATAATTTTTGAAAAATCCAAATCAATTTTTGGACCAAAAGAAGGCATCTCTAACTGTTCAAATTTTCGATAACTATCAATACGATAATCACTAATCCATTTATCTTCATTTTTTACATTGGAAATAATATTAATATTTTTCTCATTAATTCCAACAACTTCCATTCTTATCACCTCTTACCCTATAAAAGTAAGTACTAATTTAACTTTTCCAGTACTTTTTCAACAGCAGTAGCTGGTAATAAAGCACAATTAATTCGATTAGGCTGCTTACCTATTTCATCATAAACAATCAATTCTCCAATAATTTCCTTATCATAAGATTTCTCATGAATCATATTTTTGTAATTTTCTAAAATATTTTTTACTTCATCAACTGTCTTTCCAATTAGTTTTTGAATCATAATAGAAGTAGCAGAAGTACTAATAGCACAAGCTTCCCCATCAAATCGAATATCTTTTATAATATTATTTTCAATCTTAATCATAAAATCCAAGTTATCAATACAACTTTCACTATTCATATTAGCTTTCAAATAACTATCATCTTCAATCAATCCCTTATTTACAGGTTCTTGATAATTATCAAGAATAATTTCTCTACGTATGTTATTATCCATACATCATCCTCCTACAAAACAACATTAAAAATATCTTTACTGTTTTTTAATGCCTCAACTAATCGATCTACATCTTCATAATTATTATAAAAATACATACTAACACGTACTGTATTTTTAATATTCATTTCATCCTTCAACATTTTAGCACAATGATTTCCTGCTCGAACGCAAATATTATAATGATTTAAATAAATAGATGCATCTTGGGCAAAAACACCATCAATATTAAAAGCTAAAATACCACTATTCATATTTTTGTTATAAATAATTAAATTAGGAATATCTTTCAATTTAGATAGCAAATATTTCTTTAATTTTATTTCATATTCATGAATCTTATCCATACCAATTTCCATCAAATAATTAATAGCTTCTCCAAGACCAATAACCTCAGCAATTGGAGGAGTTCCAGCTTCAAATTTAACAGGGACATCCTTTAATTCGTAAGTTAAATCTTCTTCAAAAGAAGAATTCATTCCACCACCATAAAAAACTGGTTCCATTTCTTTTAGCAAGTCATATCTTCCAACTAAAACTCCAACCCCTGTGGGTCCACACATTTTGTGCCCAGAAAAACTTAAAAAATCAATATAAGATTTTTTAAAATCAACTGGCATATGAGGAACACTTTGCGCTCCATCAACATGAAACAAAATATTATTAGTTCTAGCAAACTTTCCAATAGCTTGAATATCACGAACATCTCCTAAAACATTTGTAACATGGGCCAAACTAATAACTTTTGTTTTAGATGTAACACAACTTTTAATAGAATCTAATGTCAATTCATAATTTTCATTTAGAGGAACATATTTTAAAATAACCCCAATTTCCTCACTCAACTTCATCCAAGGAAGAATATTAGAAGCATGTTCTGCCTTACTAATAATAATTTCATCATCTTTTTTCAAATGATTCTTCATATAACCAAATACAACCATATTCATAGACATAGTAGCACCACTTGTATAAACAACTTCAGAAGATTCACAATTAACAAACTTAGAAATAATATCACGAACATGATCATACAATTTATTTGTTTGAATTGCAAAATCATAATCTCCTCTATGAATATTAGATGTATGTTTTAAATAATACTGATTCATTACATCAATAACTTTTTTTGGTTTTAATGTCGTTGCAGCATTATCAAAATAAACAAAATCATCTTTTAACATAGGAAAATCTTCTCTATTCATTCTAATCACCTCCTATATTTTTTTTATTTCCTTCAAAAATAAATCAATCTGAGAAAGTTCAATACTATCACTATTAATTAAAAATCCATTTAATAATAACTGATAAGCCTCTTCTCTTGAAATTCCTCTACTCATCATATAAAACATTTTTTCTTCACTAAATTTTCCAATATAAGCACCATGATTACTATCAACATTATAATTATCAATTAAAAGAATTGGTAAAATCGTACTCATTCCATTTTTCATATTAATAATTTGATTTTCCTGATTACAAATACATCCACTGCTATTTTTAGGAACGACTCCTTCCACACGATAATCTAATTTCTTATTAAAAACATTAACACCATGATTAAAAAGCTCACTATGTGTATTATTTTTATCATGAAACACTTTTATAAAAAAAGAATTACTATCATAATTAATATTACTATAATAATAGTATAAACTAACATCTTCCTTAGACAAATGAATTTCTACATTACTACTACTATTAATAGAAAAATGATAAATAACAGTATCTTCTAAAATATCATATTTATAATTTTTATTATCATTATCATCTACTATGTATAATACTCTATTCACAAACTTCATCTCCAGCTATTACATTAATACCGGTATAGCCACTTTTTTCTACTTCCAAAGCAAGTTCTAACCCACCACTT
>CACXCK010000079.1 GCA_902766135.1 uncultured Erysipelotrichaceae bacterium | reverse complement strand
GTAAAACTTATATTACAGGCTATTCTCCAGAATCATGGCACTGGCGATATGTAGGTGTTGAAGCTGCTACAGTTATTCATAACGAAGATATTACATTTGATGAATATTATGCTTATTATGTAGAAAAGTAGAGATTGCTCTCTACTTTTTTTTATTACATTGCCATAATACTAGGCTTATTATAAATGTAAATAATAGCATTAGGCATAAGACTATTAAGGAACTAACTACTCCACCCTGAGCAAAATAGTACCAGTCATATTTAATGGGTATTCGGCCTGATTCTATATGAGAAAAGGCATTTGTAATATAATATATACTATATATTAACATACTACTTGTTCCTATTAATGCATCTTTGAAAGTTAAATATTTATTTTTTTCATAAAAGATAAATGTAATAATACTTAGAACCGGAATTAGAAAATGAAGAAATAAATTGGCATTAATAAACATTGAAAAAAAGCCAAATCTACTTGTTGGTCCTAAGTAGAAAACGACAGTTAAAAAGGTTAATGTGACACCAACAGTTCCTAATAATTTTAAGGAATATAACCATTTGGGAATCTTTTTTTTACTTATTAAATAATAAGAAAATATTAAAGAAACTAGTCCCATTAAGATATTGCTATCTACCGTAAAGTATTTAAACATTTCTATTTTTTTTGATGATAGAGTGAGAGACGCCCCCATAAAATTAATGCCAAAAAACATTAATATGCAGGCAAAAACAACCATTATAACAATAATAATATTACATATTAAGGATGATTTTCTATTCATTATATTACTTCATCTCTTCTTTTTGTTTTTCTTTAGCAACAGTTAACATAAGTTTAATTCGGTTTGTTTGATTGGTATGACTAGCCCCTGGGTCATAATCAATAGCTATAATATTGGCGTCTTTATACAGACTTCTTATTTTTTTGATAACTGATTTACCAACAATATGATTAGGAAGACAGGCAAATGGTTGAACACAGACAATATTATCTACACCATTTTTCATTAGTTCTATCATTTCAGCGGTTAAGAACCAGCCCTCACCTGTTTGGTTACCTAAAGAAATGATACCATCGACGTTACCAGCTAGCTCATAAATATTAGTAACTGTTCGATACCTTGTTTTAGCAAGACATCTTTTTACACATTTTTCATAGATGTCGATAATATTTAAAAACTGATGATTAATAAAATAATCTTTTTTGGAAGTTTTTAATAGCTTTTCTTTAATCATGCCGTTATAAGCACAGTACTTAACAAAGCCCATTAATTCTGGGACACAGACCTCGGCCCCTTCACTTTCTAATTTTTCAACTAAGTGATCATTAGCAAAAGCATGATACTTAACTAGTATTTCCCCAACAATGCCTACTTTAGGGCGATTAGTTATTTCAACTTCTATAGCATTAAAATCATTGATAAGATTATTAACATTTTTCTTAAATTCAAAGATATTACCTCTTCTTAATGAAGTTCTTAGTTTTTCTAACCATGAATCATATAACTTTTTAGTACTACCTTTATGTACTTCATATACTTTTGTCGCGTTGTATAATTTCATTAACAAGTCCCCATAGATAACACTTTGAAGGGCTTTATTAGCAAGACTTGGTGTTATATGAAAAGCTTGTTCTTTTTCTAAACCACTTAAGTTAAATGACAGAATCGATACTTTTGATAAGCCTGCATCCTTTAAGCCTTTTCTTATTAAGCCAATGTAGTTTGTAGCACGACATCCACCACCTGTTTGGGTAATGATAACACTTGTATTATCTAAGTCATACTTACCACTTTGTAAAGCATGTATTAATTGGCCAGTTACTAATATAGCTGGGTAACATGAATCATTATTAACATATTTTAAGCCCGTTTCAACTGTTTCATCGCTGCTATCACTTAAATATACAGCTTTATACCCTTCACTATTTAAAACAGCTTCTAATAAAGGAAAATGATGCTGTGACATGTCTGGGAATAATAAAGTATGGAGCGAATCACTCTCTTTAAAATAGTTTTTCTCATATTGATAAGGATGATATTCTTGGTTTTTCATTCGTTTATTCATGGAAGCAATTAGGGAACGTATTCTAATTCTTATAGCCCCAAGATTATTAATTTCATCAATTTTGATTGTTGTATATAAACGATTATTATATTTTAATATTTCTTCTGCTTGGTCAGTTACTATTGCATCTAAGCCACAACCAAAGGAATTTAAATTGACTAGTTCAAGATTAGGATATTGGCTAACCACGTCACAAGCATGATACACTCTTGAGTGGTATCCCCATTGATCAACGACTCTTAGTTTACTATCTAATTTAGATAAATGACAAATACTATCCTCAGTTAAAACAGCAAGGCCTAGAGAATTAATCATCGTATCAATGCCATGGTTTACTTCTTTATCTAAGTGATATGGTCTACCCGCTAGAACGATTGCTTTTTCGTTATGATCGATAATATATTTTAAGAATTCTTCGCCTTTCTTACGGACTTCTTCTTTAAAACGTTTTTGTTCTTCAAATCCTAGCTTAATGGCCCTTTTTAATTCTTTTTTACTAAAATGGTACTCTTTAAAATCCTCTAGTTCTGTAATTCTTTGATACATTTTTTCTTCATCCATTGGTAAAAAGGGATTTAAATATTTAATATTATTTTCCTCTAACGCTTCGACATTTAGTTTGATAGCTTCACTATAAGACTGAACGATTGGACAATTATAATGATTATCAGAATTAGAAAACTCTTTTGTTTCATACATGAGACAAGGATAAAAAATTGTTTTGATATCCTTTTTTATTAAATTCATGATATGACCATGGACAAGTTTTGCAGGATAACAAACTGATTCACTTGGCATTGATTCAATACCGCTTTCATAGATTTTGTGATTAGAGTGGTCTGATAAGACTACTTCAAAGCCAAGATTTGTAAAAATGGTGAACCACAAGGGGTAATTTTCATACATATTTAAAACTCTTGGAATACCAATTTTACCTCTTTTGGCGTTTTCTTTTGGGAGGTATGAGAACAATCGCTCATATTTCCATGCATACATATTAGGTAACGTATTGAAGCTGCCGTTGTTACCACTTCCTCTTTCACACCTATTACCAGAAATAAATCTTTTAGAGCCAAAACGATTAATTGTTAAGCTACAGTGATTCTCGCAAATACCACATCTAGTATGTGTTGTTTTAATTTCTAAGTTCAATATTTCTTCTTTATTTAATAGCGAACTAGTGATACTTTTATCTTCTAAGCTAAGATAAGCTTCTTTAGCTAGCAAGGCAACTCCATAAGCACCCATTAAACCAGCTATGTTAGGTCTTACGACTTCTTTGCCAGTAATGATTTCAAGGGATTTTAAAATTGCGTCATTTAAGAATGTTCCCCCTTGAACAACGATATGGTTACCTAAGGCTTCATAGTCTCTTATTTTCATTACTTTTTGAAGAGCATTACGAATAACAGAATAAGATAGGCCTGCGAATATGTCACTTAAAGGTCTTCCCTCTTTCTGCGTTTGTTTTATTTTACTATTCATAAATACTGTACAACGTGAACCTAAATCAATAGGTGATTTAGATTGAACAGCAAGTCTTACGAATTCATCGATACTTATATTTAGAGACTTAGCAAGTGTTTCAATAAATGATCCACAACCACTTGAGCAGGCTTCATTTAACATGATAGAATCAACTGCACCATCTTTTATTTTAATGTATTTCATGTCTTGGCCACCGATATCGATGATGCTCTCAACTTCTGGAAGAAAATGTTTAGCCCCTTCAAAATGGGCCATCGTTTCTATTTCACTCATGTCTAAATTGAAGGCTGTTTTAATTAGAGATTCGCCGTACCCAGTGCTGCCAGCATAGCTTACTTTAACATTGCTTGGAAGAACTTCATAGAATGATAGTAACATCATTTTGATAGTATCAACTGGGGTTCCTAAGTTAGAACGATAATCTTTATAGACTAAATCTCCATTTTCATTTATAGCTACTAATTTAGCTGTTGTACTTCCAGCATCAATACCAATGAAAACTGGCCCTTTACAATCTTTTAAAGGGTATTCTTTTACTTCATATTTTTTTTGTCTTTTTAAAAACTCTTCATACTCTTTCTTACTCTTAAATAATGGGGCTAATGAGACTGATTCTTCTTCTTTAAATGAACTCATTTTAGATATTAACTCACGTAATTCTTTTTCAGTGTATACTTCACTTTTAGCGTCACTATAAAGAGCTCCTAAGCAAACAAAAAGCATGGCGTCTTTAGGGGTTATTACTTCATTAACTCTTAAATCTAAAGTTTTAATAAATCTTTCTCTTAATGACGGTAAATAATTTAGCGGTCCTCCTAGAAAGATGACATTACCTTTAATCGGTTTACCACAGGCAAGCCCAGAGATAGTTTGATTTACGACCGCTTGCATAATAGATAAAGCTATGTCTTCTTTTCTTGCTCCTTCGTTTAAGAGGGGCTGAATATCTGTTTTAGCAAATACTCCACAGCGAGAAGCAATCGGATAGATTTTCTCACCTTTCATAGCAAGATTATTTAGTCCTTCTGTATCAGTGTTTAATAAGACAGCCATTTGGTCAAGAAAGGCCCCTGTTCCACCAGCACATGAACCATTCATTCTTTGCTCAATACTTGGATTAAAATAAATTATTTTAGCGTCTTCTCCACCTAACTCAATAGCCACATCACTTTGAGGGGCAAAGTGCTCTATTGCATTTTTACAAGCAATAACTTCTTGAACAAAGGGAACACGTAAAAAAGAAGATAAGGCAATAGCTCCACTACCAGTAAAACATATTTCATATTCACTATATTTGTATTTATCTAAAAAGGCATTAATTAGCTCACTAACTGTTTTTTTAGTATCAGAGTAATGTCTTTGATAATCTTTATAAACTATTCTTTCTTTTTGATCAATAGCAACAATTTTTACAGTTGTAGAACCTATATCTATACCTATTCTATATCTTTTTTTCACTAATAATTACTCCATTCATGATT
>CACXCK010000078.1 GCA_902766135.1 uncultured Erysipelotrichaceae bacterium | reverse complement strand
CTTGTTCCTTACAGGGGCGTGGTATAATGGTAGCATAGGAGTCTCCAAAACTTTTGATGGGAGTTCGATTCTCTCCGCCCCTGCCATGAAAAAAATGCCTTATGGGCTTTTATATAAATATCTAGCATTAGACTTTGCTAGATTTTTTTTGTGAAAATAGGCGTAACATTTAATTATAAAAAACTGACAAAAAAGTCAGCTTTCTAATATTTATAGTAATTAAATTTAGTTGTCTTCCAAATCTAATAAGTTAATCATGTCTGCTTTATCTAATACATAAATGCCTCTAGACATACTAAAGGTATAACACATGTCTATTATACTATCTAGATTAATTATTGTTCCCTTTTTAATTTTTAAATTTTTTAGCTTAAGAGGAACAGATATCATGCATAATATACAATTTAAACGGCCCTTATATCGATTAGAAAATGTGGTATCATATTGATATTTATAATCTTCGTTCCATCCTAACAAATCAAGAAATGCTAGGTAACCTTTAACATTAAAATTAATCCTATGCTTATCAATAACCTTTTGAATACCAATCACTTCATTTTTAAATTCTTCGCTAGGCAAAAAAATCTTACTTCCCTCATGGCATTCGAAATCAACCATATAAGCTAAACGATATATTAACAAATACAATTTTCTTATTGCCTTATCTTCGCCCTTTAAAGAAAGCTCATTATCAAGTTCATATATTTTCGACCAAATGATTTTAAATGTATCACCTTCGTTATATATTAACTTTTCGCTATTATTAATTATTACTATTGGCGTTAAATCATGAATCTTATTCTTTCCCTTTCTTTTTCCATCATCTTTTCCAGGTTTCCCCATATATAGTGCCATATCATCATCTTTATAAATGAGGTTTTTTTCTTGTTTTTCAAAACTATCTCCTTTTAATTTTAATTCATTAATCGCATAATTTACCCTTTTTCTTCGCTTATCAACGCTTATCATTGGCTTTAAATATTCGTTTGTTATCATAATTAATACTCCTTTTAAATATATTCATTAAATATTCTTTTAATATAACTATTATTAATCCAAAAACACTGTTTAGTATATTCTTTTGCCCCGGTTAATTTATCCGCAACTGGTAATTCAAAAGTATCTTTAGCATTTCTTCCATGAGGTCGTACATGACAAACATCATTTTCACTCATACCCACAAAATTTGTTTTTCTTTTACCATCTTTAATATATCTTACAATATTCCCAGTTTTAATAGTATTGTAAGTTTTCTTCCACATTTCCATAACTGATGTTTCAATATCCATTTCGGGCATATTCCATAACTTAATACCTTTAAATATATACTCATCTTTTTCTTTCTTAAATACGAAGAACATATATTTAGTTGTTTCTAATTCTTCTCTTAAATCACAAGTTTCCCAATCTTGATTTATTAATTCAGTAAATTTAAATGCAGGAAAAGAAATAGATTCTTTAATTCTCCCATTTTCCTCAATTCTAATTGTTTTTGGAATAATATTAGCTTTTTGGAATTCTTCAGTTTCACCAAGTTTGCTTTTAACATTAAACATTCTACTAACTAACATACTATTAATATTTTTAGCAGAAGAATCAATATTAAATTCTTTCATTAATTCTTTTTGCGATTTACCTTTATATCTATTAATTATGTTATTAACAAATTCATTGAATGTATCTGCTGTTCCCTTAAGTATTCTTTCTACATCAGAATAATCACCAATATATTTTCTAACTAATTGAGTCATATAAGAATTTTTAAAACAAAATGCTCTTTGCATAGCTGGTATATCACTAAATGGTTGTTCACGAACTGAACTAGAATTAGCACCTTTAGAACAAGCTCCAAGATACATTGTATCTGCTGCTGATATTTCATGTGCCTTACCTTCTCTAATCTTTTTAATAATTAAATTCCAGTCTTCTTCTATTTGTTTCAAGTCTTCGTTTTTAACTAATTCTAATAGTTTTTCATGAGTTATTCTTAAGTCTTTTGTATCTTTATTAGGTTCCCATAAATACCATAGTAATTGAATAGTATTATTCTTAAACCAGAAATGACTAGAT
>CACXCK010000077.1 GCA_902766135.1 uncultured Erysipelotrichaceae bacterium | reverse complement strand
GACTACCAGTTATTAATAAATTATCTTGTTTTACATATCTGTTATTGGAAACTGTTAAAGAGCCTTCTTCACTATCAATACTGTTTGTATCACTATCACTTGTTTTATAAATAGTTAGTTTTATGTCATTATTAAATGCTGCTGGAACAGTTGCTTGTAAGTCTATTTCATACACTCCATGTCCATCACTATAAGGCCCAATTGTAAACTTTTGAACACCAATGAAACCAGGATAAATATCTCTTCCTATATTTGATGTATCAAAAGTATCCTCACCGTAAAACTCTACCTCTCCAATCGTTGCCGTACGAGCACTAGTCTCCGCATTCGTATTTCCTGTACCCTGTACTTGAGCCATATAATAAGCATAAGTTAAGCCTATTGTAAGTACTAAAATACTTATTATTAAAAGCGTTAAACCTTGTTTTTTGCTTTTCATATATATACTCCTATTCTCATATAAGAATAATAACATAAAGCACAATATCTTTTCAATATAAAGATTAAAAAAAGAAGATTGTTTTTCTTATTAACATCTTCTAATTTAAATACTTACTAATAATATCTTTAACTATCTCAGGATTAGCACTACCTTTTGTTTCTTTCATAACTTGTCCAACAAAATAATTAAATAAATTAGTTCGGCCATTTTTATAATCTTCTACTTGTTTAGGACTATTCTTTATAATATTAGATACAATACCATCTAATTCTTCTGTATTACTATTCTGTGTGGCAGTATTATCTAATTCTTTTAGAATCGTTGTATCACCATTTAATGTAGCTTCAAATATTTCTTTAGCTTGCTTACTAGATATTTCTTTTTTCTGTAGTTTATTAAGAAGTAACCCTAAATCTTTAGGTTCTATTTTAAACTCTTGAATCCCAATATTCTTTTTACTTAAATAACCCATTATATTAGTAGCGACATAATTAGATAAAACAATTGGGTCTACACTACATTTTAATACCTCATCATAATAATCAGATATTTTTCTATCTCGTACAAGCACTTTTACTACATCATCGTTAATACCTAAGTCCTTATATCTAGTCATTCTACTTAAAGGTAATTCAACAATATTAGAAGTAATTTCTTTAACTAATTCCTCATCTAACTTAATTTTAGGAATATTAGGTTCAACAAAATACTTATAGTCTATTGCATCGACCTTACCACGCATTCTAATTGTTCTGTTATTTGCCTCATCAAATCTTCTAGTTTCTTGTTCAATAGAAGAAGATTTACCATCATTAATCAAATCCATTTGTCTTTTAACTTCAATATCAATAACTTTCTGAATATTCGAGAAAGAATCAACACCTTTTATTTCTACTCTTGTTCCAAAAGGTCCACCTTCTTCACCAACAGAAATATTAACATCACATCTAATTTGGCCTTTTCTAATATCGGCTTCAGATATATCAGTATACTGATAAATACTTCTAATATACTCTAAGAAAGCAATAACCTCTTCCTTTGAATGAAATACTGGATCAGTTACAAGTTCAAGCAAAGGAACGCCTGCTCTATTATAATTAATTAAAGACTCCGTATCTAAGTGCTCAATCTTAGCCGTATCTTCTTCTAGATGAATATCATGAATATCTACTCTTAAAACCCCATCATTATAAGGAACATCTATATATCCATTAACTCCGATTGGTTCATGACTCTGAGTAATTTGATAACCCTTTGGTAAATCAGGATAATAATAATTTTTACGATCAAAATAAATATACTGAGGTAATTTACAATGTAAAATTGAAGCCATTAATATAGATTTACGAATACATTCCTTATTTAAACTAGGTAGTATTCCTGGTAAAGCTATATCTATTTCTGAAACATGATTATTAGCGTGCTTAGAATAAGTATTTCTAGCTGGGCTAAAAACCTTCGTGAAACTTTTCATTTCACAATGCATTTCTATTCCAATTGTAGGTATTAATTTCATTTATTATCACCTGCTATCTGTCCTTCATATGGCATACTATCTGCGATATGAGAAGCAATTGCCAAAACATTCTCATCATCATAAATATTACCAGTGATATTAACACCAATAGGTAAACCATCTATCATTCCATTAGGAATTGTAATACTAGGGAATCCACCAAAATTACCGATTGCCATATGATTTTCTAATGTTGCTAAATCTTGTCTTATAACATCAGTAGTTCCATGAATTTTAGGAGCATGACTAGCACTACAAGGCAAAATTAAGCCATCATAATTATTAAACTTTTCTTTCATAAGTCTAACAATTCTATTTCTAACTCTCAAAGCGTTAACAAAATATTTTTCTTGGTTTTCTCTCTGTAAAACATAAGAGCCAATTATAAATCTTCTCTTAATTAAAGAAGAAAAATTAAGTGTTCGATGATTAATTATCATCTCGTTTATATTTCCGGTTTCTCTTGGGCCAAAAATAATACCTGTAAGATTTGACATATTACTTGTTGCCTCAGCACAAGAAATACATGTATATACACTAGGTATAGCGTCAAGTAATTCTTTCGGAAAACTCTCTTCTACGACATCTATTCCAATCCTTTTAATTACATTAATAGTATTATTAAACTCCTCAATCACTTTTTTTAAATCATCACTTGGATTTTCATAAAAAGAAATATCACATAATTCTTTAAAATAAAATAACTTCTTACCATTAACACTATCATTTAAATGAGCTTCAAGATTAATATTACTAGAATCCCATGTTGTCATGTCTTTTTCATCTTTACCTTTTAATACATCAACAACAATTGCTACATCACTAACTGTTCTTGCAAATACGCCAACATGATCTAAACTAGAAGCAAAAGGTAGTAACCCCCATCTAGAAATCATTCCATAAGTAGGCTTATAGCCAACAATTCCACAATGTGCCGCTGGTTTTCTAACAGAATCCCCTGTATCAGAACCTATAGCAAAAGGAACTACTCCAGCCGCAACTGAAGCCGCAGAACCAGCGCTAGACCCTCCAGCAATTAAAGATGTATCCCAAGGATTTCTTACAATCCCCGTATGTCCAGTAAGCCCAGTTCCACCCATTCCAAACTCATCCATTACACTTTTAGCTACCATAATAGCCCCAGCGAGAGATAACTTTTCATATACCGTTGAACTAAACGGTGGAATATAATCTTTTAAAGTATTAGAAGAACCTGTCGTAAGTATTCCCTTGGTTGAATAATTATCCTTTAAAACATAAGGAATATTAGAAAGTACAGAATCACTTTCTGGATTAAGTTTTGCATTATCCATAATCGTCACAAAAGAATTACATAACTCTTGATTATCATGTACTTTTTCTAAAGTTTTCTTTAATAATTGTTCTTTATTTGCATTCTTTAAGATTCTAATAACACTTTCCATTACATAACCACCTTTGGCACAATAATCTCTTCTTCTGTTTTACATTTTGCATTTTGTAAAACTTCTTCTGTACTAAGTTCTCTAACACTCAAATCATCCCTCAAAGAAACATTATCATACTCTAAAGGATGAGTCATTACATCTTCCTCACTAATATTAGGAATATTAGCTATTTTATCCATCCCACTTTCAATTACTTTAAACTCATCTAAAACCATTTTATTCTCTTCGGGAGTTAAGCCAATAAGCAAATCTTTAGCAAATTTATCTACCAAGTCTTTTGTAAAATCCATACTCACGTCTTCCTTTCAACTGTTCTAAAACAAACTTATAACAATCCATAAAGCTATTAAAAGAAGTATGATAATAATCATTAACATTAAGTTTATAAATTATCCCATAATTAATAATTTCCCGACGATAATCTTGAGAATTAACTCCATATAAATATTTTTCAAATAAAATATCGCCAAAATCTTTACGTTCTTCTTTAGTTAAATCATAAAAACTACCCTTAGAATCCTTTAAAGCTTCTAATTTCAAATGCTTCTTATAATTCTTTATTAAATAAGCCAAATACTTTGTTTCACTTATAATACTTTTATCAACCATTAGTAATCACACACCCCCGGTGTCCTTGGAAAGGCTATTACATCACGAATATTATCAACTCCAGTTAGATACATAATAAGTCTTTCAAAACCTAAGCCATACCCAGAGTGAACAGCACCCCCATATCTTCGCAAATTAACATACCAATAGACAGTCTCTTCATCAATACCCATTTCTTTCATCCTGGCAGTTAAAACATCTAATCTTTCTTCTCTTTGACTACCACCCATTAATTCTCCAGAACCAGGAACAATTAAATCAACAGCCGCAACTGTCTTATTATCATCATTAACTCTCATATACCAAGCTTTAATATCCTTAGGCCAATCATAAACAAAAACAGGACCATGATAATAATCAGTAATATATCTTTCATGTTCTTTAGCAATATCTTCCTGATAACTAGGCTCAAATTCCCATTTCTTATCAGCTTTAAGTAATAAATCTATCGCTTCTTTATGCGTTATTTTAACAAACTTTGAATCAACCAATTTTTGAAGTCTCTCCCTAAGCCCTTTTTCAATATACTTATCACAAAAATCAATTTCTAATGATGCATGCGAAAGAACATAATTAACAACATATTTAAGCATTTCTTCCTCAATATTCATTAACTCATTTAAATCACAAAACTGAATTTCCGGTTCAATCATCCAAAATTCATTTGCGTGTGTTTTAGTATTTGAATTCTCCGTTCTAAAAGTTGGCCCAAATGTATAGATTTTAGAAAATGCACTAGCAAAGGCTTCACCTTGTAATTGACCACTACCAGTAATAAATGTAGGCTTACCAAACAAATCTTTACTATAATCAACACCTTCATCATTACGAGGTAAATTATTCATATCTAATGTCGTAACTTTAAACATTTGATCAGACCCCTCACAATCAGCAGTAGTTAAAAGTGGTGTATGAGCATAGACATAACCATGACTTTGAAAATATTCATGAATTCCCATTGCGGCTACACTTCTAATTCTAAATACAGCTTGAAACATATTTGCTCTTGGTCTTAAGTAGGCAATTGAACGTAAGAATTCTGGTGAATGTCTTTTTGGTTGTAACGGATAATCATCTAAAACATCACCAAGTAAAGTAATACTCTTAACTTTAAGTTCTACATCTTGACCAGATCCGACGCTCTTAATAAGAGTCCCGACTGCTTCTATTGCTGCACCACTTTTAAGATGAGTTAAACCATCAAAATCCTTACTATCTTTATCATAGACTAACTGTAAATGTTTAATACTAGTTCCATCAGAAAAGTCAATAAAGCCAAAATCCTTTTGATTACGATTAGTCTTTACCCAGCCATGAACACTTACTTCTTTATTAATAAGTTCGCTTTCTTTCTTCCATAATTCATCTAAATACATAAATTCATCCCTTTCTAAAGAAAAAACCTAAGCATCACGTAAGGGCGAATAATTCGCGGTGCCACCTTACTTCACCTAGGTCTCATATTTATAACGGTATCCCGCTTCTTAAGCATCTGAAGAACTGTTATTCGAATACATACTTATAGGCTTTTTCAGCTTCCAGCCCTCTCTTATCATAAATAACTATATTCTACTCTTTTTCTTCCCCAAGAAGATATTACTATTTTATATTATTTTAACTAAATAGTCAATTTATAGAAACTAAATTATTGTTTTTTTATAAGCTTTGTTGATTAAAAAAAGAAGTGCACAAAAATATGCATTAAGTTTTATAATATCTTTCAAGCAATTTATTTGTCATTTTAAGGAGGTAT
>CACXCK010000076.1 GCA_902766135.1 uncultured Erysipelotrichaceae bacterium | reverse complement strand
TAATTTCATTACTCGCAAGTATTTTAACAAAACTTTATGCATTTGTAAACTACTTTATGCATTAAAAAAGCAAAAAACAGTATAACCATTTCTTGCCCAAAAAATACATCTATTGCACCTCAAAGGGATTTGAAGTGCTTCCATCTCCACCTGTTACAAATTTTATGTCAGGTTTTAAGGAGATTGATGGGCGAGCCCCACCTGCATTGAGCACAATGCTGTGGCTGCGCCAATTACCATCCGAGTAAACGTACCCCTCGTAAGCATTGCTGCTGTAGAAAGAGTAAGGAGCAGAAGCCCGATACCATGCATTTGTTTTGTTTGCTGTATAATTTCCTATTAAACTATGTTCTGCCGTTGTTAATAATCCCACTGGATATGTTAAAGCACCATTTCCTTTCTCACTATCACTTACGGTAAATGCATCTCTTTTATTTGGACATTTTAAATAATATTTACTTTTTCCACCATTAAAGTTTAAGTAATTATTTAAACTTCCAGTTTCACTCCAGCCATTTAATTGATTTATTGTTCTGTCATTACAGAATACTGTATCTTCTAGTTTACTTTCATATTCTGTATTTTTAAGATGTTGCTCATACCACCAGTCTATTGCTCCTTTCATATGACTATTCTTTGCATTAATATCATTATTACTTACCATTTTGTTTAATGCTTCAGGCCCTGTTTCGTTTCCATTTAATTTTATATAATAAAGGATCGCTCCACTTAAATAATAGATATAGTACATCTCAGTACATGTATTACCTGTTGCATTAAAACAAGTATAATGATGAGTATTTAAGCTTGTTTTATTGGTACTATCTGAGACATCTGCAAATTGTACTGTGTTATTTAAGGTATATGTTCCTCCTGTGTAAGTGAATGACTCACCATAATAGTAATTATTCGTATTAGAAGATAAACTTTTGCTCTTATTTGGATAAGTATCATTATACATATATCCTACTAACGCTGGTGAAGCAGATTCAGTAGAGTTTGAAGAAGTATTATAGTAATTAAATGCTGTTGTTCCAATTTGTGCATAATTTGTACTTTGATCTAATTTTAAAGCATATCCCTGAGTAGAACTATACTCTCCTGTTACAACATATAAAGTAGTACAAGAGGTATTTGTATCTCCACAGGTATATTTGCCTATGATACTTGCAGAATCAGTACTCCAGTTCATGGTAGAAGTATCAGTTAAAGTATAAGTAGTTCCTTCTTTAGAGTAACTTGTTCCATATACCTTATTACCGCTTAAGGATAGTGTTTGTCCTGTAAACCCTGTATGGTTTCCTGATGTTGTTGTACATGTGCCACTTCCATCAACGTCTCCATTATAAATCATCTTAATGCCACCCGTACCTGTTACTCTAACTATTTTCCAACAAGAGTCTGCAAACTTAACATTGTTATTTGTATGTAAGCCTCTTAAGTAATAACTTGTTCCATAATCATCTTCTGCTTCACATATAATTGGTGTATCTGAATCACTCATAGTTGAATATGGATCTATTATTGAACCATCTTCATTAAACTGAGCACATTTATCGCTATTAGATACTTCTAGATTTAATCTAGCAAGAGTTTTTTGACTTTCTTCAACATGTTCCACAAAATACAACGTACACTTAGTTCTAGATTGAGACAAATTATTAATATTTGCAGCCCATGCAGTATCATCCCAAGTAATACTTGCCCCATTTGTACATTCAACATGGTCAAAGTCGTATCCTCCACCCTTTAAAGGCATAGTATCAGATGGCGTATCATCTATAAAGAATGCAATATCTTCTGTATAACTATATGTTGTTTTATTATAATCTAACACATAAAGAAGCCCTGCATTAATAATTAAAAATAAGCCTATTATTCTTTTCATAACACATTCTCCTACTATCTTAAACAATATCATAAATAATTCATTTTAACAATATAAATACACTTACATCTAACAATTTGTTATAATTGTCTTGGTGAAGTATATGAAAAGCATTTATATAATAAACAGTAATAAAAAAGAATTATTAAAAGAACTAAGAAGTATTAATCCCTTTAATAATATTAAAATATATACATTAAATGAGTTAGAAACAATATATCCATATAAATATAATTCATATACTTTAGATTATATTATGAATAAATATAATGTTATTCTAGACATAGCGAGTACCTACCTATATCAAATAACCCATTATAATATCGATTTATTAGATACTACCAAAGCCATATTTTTAAAAGAATTAAAGGGTGAATTAATAGATAACAATCTATTAGTTTTAAATAATCCTTTAATAGACTATTTTAACAATAACAAAGTATATACATATTTGCCAAACACAAAAGAAGTTAATTCATATTTAAGATATATTAACAACATAGAATATATCGATAATACTAATCCAAAATATACTCCAAATATTTATAAATGTAATACTAAAGAAGAAGAATATTTATTTATCGGTGAACAAATAGCACATCTCATAAAGAATAATATATCCCCTGAGAGTATCTTTATTTCCAATCTAGAAGCTAACGACTACACTCCCATATCTTTTATCTTTGATACTTTAAACATCTCTCTAAGTACTCAAAATAGCACTCTAATAAGTGATACATCTATAGGTAAAGACTTTATAAACCTAATTAATAATAATTCTATTAAAGATAGTATAGAAATACTAAAAAACAATTATAAAGAGCCAAAAGAACAAGAAATAATAAATAATATAATTAATATCTGTAATAAATATAACAAAGAAATAAATATCAAAGAGTTTATTATTAAT
>CACXCK010000075.1 GCA_902766135.1 uncultured Erysipelotrichaceae bacterium | reverse complement strand
TTTAATTATTCGTAAAGAAGAGGAGTAAGATATGAATAAGGTTATTTTAATTGGTAGACTTGCTCGTGACCCAGATATGCGTACTACCGGAAGTGGTATGACTGTTACTAGATTTACTGTTGCTGTTAGTCGTGACTTTAGTTCACGTAATAATAATGGACAACAACAAACTGATTTTGTTGGTTGTGTAGCTTTTGGAAGACAAGCTGAAAATATCGCTAAGTATTGTTCTAAGGGTAGTCAAGTAGCTGTCGATGGAAGAATTCAAACTGGTAGTTATGACGCGCAAGACGGGCAAAAAAGATATACTACCGATGTTGTAGCAGATAATGTTACTTTCTTAGGTAGTAAGGGTGGTAACTCTTCTAGCGAATATAGTCAACCAATGCCTGATTATTCAGAACCTCAAGTAGAAACTACTGATGTTAGTGAAGATCCATTTAAAGATTTTGGCGATGAAATATCTTTAAGTGATGATGATCTTCCATTCTAGGAAAGGAGATTATTATGGCAGAATTTAGAAGAAAAAAGAAAAAAATATGTCAAATGTGTGCTGGTAAAGATGTAGATTATAAAGATGTTATGATTATTAATAAATATATAAGTGAAAAAGGTAAGATATTACCTCGTCGTATGACTGGTGCATGTGCCAAACATCAAAGACATATTGCTGAACAAGTTAAATATGCTAGATTTATGGCATTAATACCATTTGTTCGTTAACATTCCGATGGGAATGTTTTCTTTTTGCTTTTTTATATTCTTTAGGTTATAATTTATTTAGAGGATTGATAAAATGATATTGAATATTTTTATGTTGATAGTAGGCTTTGTTATTTTAATTAAATGTGCTGATTATTTTGTTGATGGGGCATCTAGTTTAGCACGCAATTTTAAGTTATCAACAATGTTTATTGGTCTTACAATAGTCTCTTTTGGTACTAGTGCACCTGAGTTTGCTGTATCGGTTCAATCACTTCTTCGCGGAAGTGGTGATATAGTACTAGGTAATGTTATTGGTAGTAATATTTTAAATATATTGTTAATTCTAGGTTTATCTAGTTTATTTCATAGTTTATCAGTTAAGAATAATACGGTTAAGAAAGAACTTCCTATAACTATTTTAATTACTTCACTTTTTGTTGTCTTAATTAGTGATGTTGCCTTAGGTAATGGCGATAATATGTTTACGAGACAAGATGCATTAGTTTTAATACTTTTCTTTACTGTTTTCATTTATTATTTAATTAGAATGATGCGCAATAAAGTAGATGAAGAGGAAGAAGAGAGACCAATGTATAATGTTTTGATGTCTATTTTTTGGAGTATTGTTGGTATAGTTGGTATTATTTTTGGTAGTAATCTAGTTGTTAATTATGCATCTTTAATTGCTGGGCAATTAGGCGTAAGTGAAAGAATGATTGCGTTAACTGTTGTTGCTCTTGGTACTAGTTTACCAGAGCTTGTTACAAGTGTAAGTGCGACAAGAAAAGGAGAATATGACATAGCTATTGGTAACGTTGTAGGTAGTAATATTTTTAACTTAGGTATAGTGTTAGGTTTACCTGTTGCTATTTTAGGAGGTATAGAGAAAATATCTTTTCATTATTTTGACTTGCTTGCTTTATTAATATCTGCTTTCTTACTATTTATATTCTCGTATAATGATCGAAAAATAACGAAGTTAGAAGGAATTATTATGCTTATTCTTTTTGTTATTTATTACTCTTTTGTTATTCTTCCATAATGTGTTATAATAGTTTAACAGAAAGGGCGTGAGTCTTATGAAAGTTATATTACTTAAAGATGTCAAGAAACAAGGTAAAAAAGATGATGTAATTGAAGTAAGCGATGGTTATGCTATTAATTATTTAATTAAGAATGGACTTGCTGTTAAACAGTCTAAAAAGAGTCAAGAAGTATTAGATAAGTCTCTTTTGGATAGACATTTAGAGGAGGAAGCGCTTGTTTCTAAGTATAACGAGATAAAGCGTGATCTTGAGAAGAAAACTATTACTTTTAAAGTTAAAACTGGTAAGGAAGATAAAGTATTTGGTGTAGTGTCTTCTAAAGCTATTAATGAAGAGTTAAAGAAAATGGGTTATGATATAGATAAGAAGTGTATTAGAATGGATCATAATTTGGATACACTTGGTACACATGAAGTAAGAATAGAATTACATAAGAGGGTTGTAGTGAGTTTGAAAGTGGTATTAAAGAAGTAGGTGTTTTTATGGCGGCTAGAGTTTTACCTCAGAATTTAGAAGCTGAAATGAGTGTATTAGGTGTTGCTTTTTTAAATCCATATGCAATGGAGAGGATAACTGAAAGTATAACACCTGATATGTTTTTTAGTGAAGCAAATAAAAAAATATATGAAGCTCTAGTAGAACTTCATCATGAGAGAATTCCTATTGATATTACAACTGTTAAAAATGAGTTAGATAAGCAGAAGAATTTGAATGCTATAGGTGGAGTAGATTATTTAAGTGATGTTGTTGATTCTGTTGCAACTAGCGCTAATCTTGATTATTATATTGATATAGTTAAGGATAAAGCAACTAGAAGGAAGTTAATTGATACCGCAACGGATATTATTACTGAAGCTTATAATGAAGAAGATGGTTTAGTTCAAATTCTGGATAGTTCTGAGCAGAAATTATTGAATGTTGTTAAGACTAGACAAACAAGTGAGTTTAAGCCCATTAGTGAAGCACTAAAGGCAGCTAAAGAGAATTTGGAATTATTAAGTAAAAATAAGAATCCAGTTACAGGTATTACAACTGGATTTAAAGATTTAGATAAGGCAACTAGTGGATTACATGAAGGAGAACTAATTATTATTGCAGCTCGTCCTGGTATGGGTAAAACGGCTTTTGTACTTAACTTAGCTACAAATGCGGCGATGAGTACTAAAAAAGCTGTAGCTATTTTTAACTTGGAGATGAGTGCTGAGATGCTCGTTAATCGTATGATTAGTTCTGTTGGCCAAATTGAGGCTGATAAGTTAAAAACAGGCATGATGGGAGATAATGATTGGAAAAGATACACAGAGGCAATGAGCGAATTATCTGATACAAATATATATATTGAAGATAATGCTTCTATTACTGCACCTGAGATTAAGGCTAAGTGTCGTAGGTTAGCTGCGAGTCCGGAAGGACTTGGGCTTGTTGTAATTGACTACTTACAGCTTGTTACAACGGGTGGAAGAGTGGAATCTAGACAGGTTGAAGTATCAGAGATAAGCCGTGCTTTTAAAACGATGGCAATGGAATTAAAGGTGCCTGTTATTGCGTTAGCGCAGTTATCACGTAATGCTGAGCGAAGAGAGAGTAATCAGCCAAGACTTGCAGACTTACGTGAATCTGGTTCTATTGAGCAAGATGCAGATTTAGTATTATTTATTAATAGACAAGACTATTTTGAGGCAAAGTCTAGTGATAATAAGTCTAATATAGTTCCTGTTGATATTATTATTGCTAAGCATCGTCGTGGTTCAACAGGTTTATTTCAGTTACTTTTTGAACTTAATAAAAGTTCATTTAAAGCATATACGTCAATGGATGAGAATGCATTTTAGGAGGATGGTAGTGTGAATAGTAAAGATAAACTTATATTTTTGATATCTTTATTAGTAATGATTATTAGTTGTATTCTGTTAGGTTTTCATAAGAATAATGCAACTTTTTCTCATGTTTATCAAGTATATTTAGATGGTGAAAAAATAGGACTTGTTGATAATAAAACTGAGTTATTAAATCTAATTAATGAAGAACAACAAGATATTAAGGATGCTTATAATGTTAGTAAGGTTTATCCGCCAAACGGGTTTCAAATACTTGAATATGTTACGAATGATGAAAATGTTTCTTCAGCTAGTAATATTTATGAGCGAATTAAAGAAAAGAGTGCTTTTACAATTGAAGGATATCAGATAACTATTACATCTCCGCCTAATGAAGATGGGGAGTCAAAGGTACAAAATATTTATGTTCTTGATGATGAAGTTTTTAAGAAAGCAGAGTATAATTTTGTAATTACTTTTGTGGATGAGAATGATTATTTAAACTATATTAATAATAGTCAAGAAGAAATTAAAACTGTTGGTTCGATTATTAAGCATATGGAGTTTGAAGAGACTATAACGATTAAGAAAACATATATTTCGACTAAGAATAAGATATTTACTGATGCTAATGAACTTACGCAGTATTTATTATATGGAACTACTGATAGTCAAGAAAACTATGTTGTAAAAGCAGGTGATACTTTAGCTAGTATTGCTGAAGCTAGTAAATTAAATGTACGTGAACTTTTGATTGCTAATCCTAAATATCGTAGTGAGAACGCAGTTTTGGCAATTGGGGATAAGATGAATAATAGTTTAGTTAGTCCTATTCTTAATTTATATGAAGAAGTTCGTGTTACTGAAGATGTAGAGCAAGCCTATACTAAGAGAACTGTTGTTGATAATAATTTAGCTAGAGGTCAGAGAGTTGTTACGCAAGCAGGTGTGACAGGAATAGTTAGAGCTACACAAGAGTTACGTATTATTAATGGTGAAAGATCACAAGAAACTAACATGGTTAGTTCAGTTACAATTCGTGAGCCTGTTGAAGAGGTAACATCTGTAGGACCTAGTTATTCATTTATAAGTGGTGGAACAGGTGGTACGATATCTACTGGTCTTGATTGGGCTTGGCCAACTAAAACACCATATGTCATTACGACTGATTATGAATATCGTTGGGGATCTTTCCATAACGCAATTGATATATCTGGTACTGGATTTGGTTCGCCAATTTATGCTGCACGTGGTGGCAAGGTAGTTGAAGTTAATAATGGTTGTGCTAATTATGGTTATTTAGGAAGTATGTGTGGTGGAAGTTATGGAAACTACGTCGTAATACAGCATGAGAATAATTTCTATACAATGTATGCTCATATTACAACTAATATTCCTGTAAGTAATGGTCAACAAGTTTCTAAAGGACAAGTAATTGCTTACATGGGAAGTAGTGGTTCTTCAACTGGTACACACTTACACTTTGGTTTTGCTGTTGGATTCCCTAACCATGGTGGTAAATGGCATAGTCCATGGAGTTTGTATCGATGAGAGTAGTTGTTTTGGCAAGTGGAAGTACAGGCAACTGTACTTTCTTTTCTTGTAATGGAAAAAATATATTGCTTGATTGTGGTAGAAATGCCAAGTACGTGTCTGATAAATTAGAAAGTATTGGTGTTAGTGCTCGAGATATTGATGCTATTTTAATTAGTCATACACATGATGATCATGTTAGTGCATTAAGAGTATTTTTAAAAAAATCGCATGCTAAGGTATATTTAACAGAAAAAATGTTTTATGATTTGGATTATTTACAGGATTATGATAATGTTGTTGTTTTTAATGATAATTTTTATATAGATAATATTAAAGTGACTCCTTTTAAAGGTAGTCATGATTCTAGTGATCATAGGTCTTATTTACTAGAAAATGGTGATGAAAGTGTTGTTTATTTAACGGATACTGGTTATTTAAATTCTAAGTATTTTAAGATGCTACAGAATAGAACTTATTATTTGATGGAAAGTAATCATGATATTGAAATGCTAATGAATGGTCCATATCCAAAATGGCTTAAACAAAGAGTTCTTGGCACACTTGGGCATTTATCTAATAAGGATAGTAGTTTTTATCTTTCAAAGTTAATTGGGAATAATACTAAAAAAGTTATTTTAATGCATTTATCTGAGCACAATAATACACCTTTAAAGGCCTTAGAAATGTTTAATGAGACTATGCAAGAATATGGGGTTTCGTTTGATGATGTGGAATGTGCTAAGCCTGATGAAATTGTGGAGGTAACAAGTGATCAAAATATTATGTCTAGGTAAATTAAAAGAAAAATATTTAAAAGAATTAGTTAGTGATTATGAGAAGAGGATAAGTAAGTATCATAAAATAGAGATAGTTGAACTTAAAGATGAAAATGATTTGACTCTAGAAAAAGAACATATACTACAGCATATTAATAATAGAGATTATGTTATTGCTTTGGATATTTCGGGAAATCATTTAGATAGTGTTTCTTTTGCAAGAAAGCTAGAAAGTGTTTTTTTAGAATCATCTAGTATTGTATTTGTGATTGGAAGTTCTCTTGGGTTACATGAAGATATTAAGAAAAGAGCTAATTATTCGTTATCTTTTTCTCAAATGACTTTTCCACATGGCCTTTTTAGGGGAATGATTTTGGAACAAATATATAGAGCATTTAAAATTATAAATAACGAAAGTTATCATAAGTAGGTGATTGTATGATAGGTAATGATTGGGATAATGTATTAAAGACAGTTTGGGATAGTCCTGGATTTAAGAAGTTTATGGCTTTGGTTCTACATGAATATCAGACAAAGGAAATATATCCTCCTCGTGATCATGTTTTTGAAGCATTAAAATTAACGCCATATAAAAATGTTAAAGTTGTTATTGTTGGGCAAGATCCTTATCATGGTGTAGGAGAAGCTCATGGTTTATCTTTTTCGGTGCAAAAGGGTGTTAAAATACCACCATCTCTTCAGAATATATATAAAGAATTAGATGATGATTTAGGAATTAAACCGCGAATGGATGGTGATTTAACTAGTTGGGCTCGTGAGGGTGTTCTTCTTTTAAATGCTGTGTTAACTGTGCAAAAAGACAAACCAGCTTCTCATCGTAATTTGGGATGGGAAAGATTAACTGACTATATAATTAGTAAAGTTAATCAAAAAGAAACACCTGTTGTATTTATTTTGTGGGGAAATTTTGCAAGAGAAAAGAAAAAGTTAATAACTAATCCAAGACATTTAGTGATAGAGTCTACACACCCTAGTCCTTTTTCGGCATATCATGGTTTTTTTGGTAGTAAACCATTTTCTAAGACTAATAATTTTTTAGAAAAGAATGGAATACAACCTATTAAATGGTAAATTGTGGAATACAGTCTTTTTTATAGATGTATTCTTTTTCTTTACTTTTTTTAGAAAAAGTGGTATTATAATGGCCAAATTTAAAGGGGGCATTATGATGGATGAAGAAATACGTCTTTTAAAGAAAAAAATATTAGATTACTTATCAAAAAATAATAGTACTGTTATGAATAATTTATTGCCTATCGATATTGTTGATCATTTGGTTTATGAAGAAATTGTTAATAGTAAAAATGCTGATTTTAAAAAGATTATTAAGTCTGTAAATAAGAGAATTGAAAATGAATATACTGATACTGTATCTGCTATGGATGGTGAATTACTTAAAGGTGATAAGTTAGTTGATGATTTTGGAAAAGATTATTATTTAGGTGATAGTATTAAAATGTATATGGATGAAATTGGTAAAATTCCTTTGATGAGTGCTCAAGAAGAGGTTAGTTATAAAAAAGAGATTGAAAAGGGTAATGAGTTTTATAGACAGGAATTTATTAGAAGAAATTTAAGACTAGTAGTATTTGTGGCAAGAAAATATATAGGTTATGGATTAGATTTTTTAGATTTAATTCAAGAAGGAAATGTAGGACTTATTAAAGCTGTTGATAAGTTTGATTATAGTTTAGGTTATAGATTTTCTGGTTATGGTGTATATTGGATTAAACAAAGTATAAAAAGAGCGTTAGCTGATAAAGGAAGAACTATTAGGCTTCCAGTTCATTATTATGAGAGAAGAGCAAAATTAGCAATTTTTTTGAGAAATTATGAATTAGAATATGGTCATAAACCTTCACAAGATGAAATAAAAGAATATATGGGATTAAGTGATGCTTCGTTTAAAGCTTTAAACGAAGGTGACTATAGTATGTTGTCTTTACAAACATATATAAATGATGAAGAAGATACAACATTGGGAGATTTTATTCCTTCAGATGAAAATATTGAAGAATCTTATGAAAAAAAAGAATTAAAACAAATAGTTGATGACTTATTTGATAATGTTAATTTGACTAATAGAGAAAAAGAAATATTATTGTTAAGATTCGGTTTTATTGATGGAAAAGTTCATACGCTTGAAGAAGTTGGTAATATTTATGGTGTTACGAGAGAGAGAGTTAGACAATTGCAGTCTAGATGTATAGCAAAAATTCAAAAATCACCTTATTTAATCAGATTTATGACATATATGGATGGTAATAAAAAAGCATCTGATAAAATAGATGCGTTAAGTAATTTTTATAAGGTAGAAGATTCTAAAGTACTAGCTAAACATAAAAAATAAGTGTAATGAATAAAAGGAGGGGTTATAATGGGACCTGTTAATCGTCAAAATTTGGAAAGAGTTAAACTTTTTTCGTTAGAAGAATATGTAAAAAAAATAAAATTAGAAAGTAATATTTTGGAACATGTTCAGGATACTAGCGAACAATTTGATAAATATATGGAGTTATTATTGTCATATCCAGATTATGTTGTCAGTACATTTTTAGTTGAATCTTTTCGTAATGAATTTGAGTCTTCTAATTTAATGGAAAATCATATTATTCATCCTCTTGATATATCGGCTAATAATATATTTTTTAATAATTTAGGCATGAGTAATAAGCGAATTAAAGAATTACATCAATTTGCTCTAGATGATGAAAAATTAGGAGAATATCGAAGCGGAGAAGCTTGTGTTGGATATATGGATAAACTTGGAAATAAGAATGTTTATTGGTATGGAGCTGAAGCAGAAGATATACAAAATTTTATGAATCAATTTATTGAAATATATAAGGATAATTCTTTATCATTAATTCATAGTAATCCATTTTTAAAAAGTGCTTTAGTTAGTTTATTATTTGTTAGAATACATCCTTTTGGAGATGGTAATGGAAGAACAGCTAGACTTTTATATGAACTTAAATTTACTGAGTTAGTTAATAAAATTAAATCATCGAGGTTAAGAGTTTCACCACTTCATATTTCGGCGGCAATGCTAATTAATCAGCTTACATATGTCAATTGTTTGGATGATATTTATTTTGATTTAGAGCATGATTCTAATTATGAAATAAATCGTTGGTTTGATTTTTGTTTAAATATGAGTGATGAACAAATATATTATTTATCTAATTTTTTAAATCAGAGAGAAAAGGTAATGATGAATACGTCTTTGTTATATGAAAAAAATCCAAAGTTTTATGATGAATCATTAGAAAAAATGAGGCTTACTAGAAAAAAGAAAAATCTTTCACTTTAGGAAAGATTTTTTTATAATTTAAAGTCATCTATGATATCATCGGTCATATCTTTTTGATCAAAGAATGGCTTGGTTGTAATGCCATGAAGGTGCGCGATTATGTTATTAGGGAATTTTCTTATATAGTCATTTCTTTTGTTCATATGATGATTGTAATAAGAGATACCGGCTGATATTTTTTCATTAGTGGTTTTTATTTGATAGAATAATTCTTTAGTATTATCATTGTTAGGTTTAAGGTCTTCATAAGCTTTTTTAATAGTTATTTCTGCTTCTTTTAGTTTTCTTTCTAAGTCAAAGTTTGATATATCTGCATTTTTTAATTCTTTAAATTCTTTGAAGTAGTCTTTTTTAGATGGAATATTCTGTTCTATTTCCATTAGTAAGTCGTATTTGTGACGTAGATCTTCATCTATTATGCTTTCAACTTTCTCGATTTTTGATTGATTATTTTTAATTTTGTTATAGATTATTATATAGCCCATGGCTAGTAAAGAAATAATAATAATGATAATTGTTAATACTGTATATGTATTCATATATTCACCATCCTATTTTAATTTTATCATATGTTTTCTTTTTTTACTATGATTTTTATTGTGGTTATGATATTTTATTAATGGTGAGATGTTATGGACATTATTTGTTTGGTTGTTGGTGATTTGGAAGAAAACTGTTATATTCTAAAGAAAGATAATAATGTACTTATTATAGATCCTGGAAGTGATAGTGATAAAATTATCGAGGTTGTTGATAATGCTTCTTCTGTAGGAATACTTGTTACACATTACCATTTTGATCATATTGGGGCTTTAAAAGAATTAGAGGATTATTATCATGTTAAGGCTAATCAGGGGAATACTTTTTTTAATTATGAAGTTATATCTAATCCTGGACATACCCTTGATTCTAAATCTTTTTATTTTCCAGAGATAAATAGTATTTTTGTGGGTGATTTTATCTTTATGAGAGGTATTGGAAGATGTGATTTAGGCGGTGATGAGGAAAAAATGCGAGAAAGCATAAAAATGTTTTTAAAACGCTTTACCAATGAAACTATTTATCCTGGTCATGGACCTAGTACTACTTTAGATAAAGAAAGAGACTATTTAGAGTACTATTTAAAAGTATCTGAATAGTCTGGATTATAGTTTATTGGTTTATTAAATTCGATAAAATTGATATATAGTAGCCTAATTAAAAAGTTTTCAGTGTCGTTTTCTAGTATTAGATGATCTTTACCAGCTTCTTTTATTGTGCCTATAAATTTTTTGTCACGCCATTCATTTGAATCGGGATATGATGCATAGACACATACTTCTTGCCCTTTATTTAGTCTTAGAATGTTTTCAATTAAGCTTTGTTCTAGAGAAATAGTCATTGCACTTATATTTCCTGGTGGAGAACTTGGTTGTGAGATATCTTTTGGAAATGTTGGAGTATTGTAGTATGTACCGTTCATTTTGTCACCTCATTATACTTTATGCAACTTGATTTTTTTTAAAACTTAGTTATAATGTTATTAGGGTTGGTGATACTGTGGGACTATTTAATCGTAAGCATTCAGTTATTACTAAAGAGATGATTTTAAATGAGCAATTTTTTGAGAGAGCTTTTTTTGGTATCTTTGGTGTGTTTTTGTCATCTTTAATATATAATACTTTTTTGCTTCCTAATCATTTAGTTATTGGGGGCCTTAATGGTTTATCTATTATTTTTAATAGTATGTTTGGGTGGACGCCTCAGACTTTTATATTAATAATGCAAATTATTTTGCTAATAATATGTTTTTTCTTGCTCGGTTGGGAGAGAACTAGAGTATCTTTAGTTTGGGGTTTAGTTTATCCTTTTGCGGTATCTTTAACAGCTCCGTTAGCACATTTGTTGCAACAAATATTAGTCTTTGATAATGTCCTTGTGCTTGTTTTAAATATTGGCTTATTATATGGTATTTCAAGTGGAACACTTTATAAACATGGAATTGATATGGGCGGAACTGATATAGTTGTTAGGATTGTTCAGAAATACTTTCATGTATCAGAGGGAAAGGCTAGTTTGATGGTTCAAAGTATTATTATTGTTTGTGGAGGATTTACTTTTGGTATTAATCAAATGGCTTATGCAATAATTATATTGGTTGTTTATACTTCTTTAATGGATAAGATTGTTTTGGGAATATCTGATTCTAAATTGTTCTATGTACATACTAATGAATTAGATACTATTAGAGATTTTATTATTAATGAATTACATACAGGTGTTACGGTTATGGAATCTAAGGGTGGATATACAAGAGAAAAGAGACATATTTTAATGTGCGTTGTACCTAGTAGAGATTATTATTTATTTAAAGAGACTATTCTTAAGGTTGATCCAACTGCTTTTCTAGTAATAAATGATTGTTATGAAGTTCATAATGGAGTTAAAAATAATAATTCAATTTTTTAGTGTAAAATAATTATTATATAACTTATTTGAAAAATCCAATTTTTGGATTTTTTTTGCTAGTCTTATAATATTTCTTTTCTTTACTATTTGGGAAAAATAGTGTAAAATGAATGATATATAGATAGAATATAAGATTTTAGTAGATAGAAGTTAGAAGGGATGGTCATTATATGAAACTTATTAAAGTTGATCATGCGTATAAAGTTTATAAAAATGGAACAACAGCAATTGCTGATTTAAGTGTATCAATTGATAAGGGAGAATTTGTCTTTGTTATAGGCTCTACAGGATGTGGAAAGTCAACGCTTATAAAAATGCTTTATAGAGAAGAAAAACCAACTAAAGGAGATGTTATAGTTGGTGGGATTAATGTTGCAAAGCTTCGTAATTCAAAAGTATATAAATTAAGAAGAAAATTAGGAGTAGTATTCCAAGACTTTAAATTACTTCCTAAGTTAAATGTATATGAAAATGTTGCTTTTGCGTTAGAAAGCATAGGTCTTCCTAGTGATGAGATAAGGCCTAAAGTATTAAAAGCTATCGAAGCTGTAGGATTAAAAGAAAAAGCACGAAATTTACCAAGTGAATTATCTGGTGGGGAACAACAACGTGTTGCGATTGCAAGAGCAATTGTAAATGATCCTAAATTATTAATATGTGATGAGCCTACAGGAAATTTAGACCATGAAACAAGTAAAGAAATAATGAATATTTTAAATGATATTAATAAAAATTTAGGTACAACTATTATTATGGCAACACATGATAAAGAACTCGTAAATAGGATGAAAAAACGTGTTTTAGTTATAGAGCAAGGTGTTCTTGCTAGTGATAATATGAAAGGAAGTTATAAAGTACATGAAAGCCTTAAGAATTCTAATTAGAAGTATACGAGATTCATTTAAGAGTGTATTTAGAAATTTTTCTTTATCAATGGCTTCAATTGCATGTACAACTGTTACATTAATTCTTGTTGGGATTGCTTTATTCTTATCTTATAATGTAAGAGAAGTTACTACTAATTTAGAGAAAGAGCTTACAATAGTTGTATATTTGAAGAAAGATACTAAAGAAGAAGAAAAGGTCGCTATTCAAAATGATTTGGAGTTAATGAAGAGCGCTGATCATATTGTTGAAAGTTATAAGTTAAAGACGAGTGAAGAGTGGAAAGCAGAAATGAAAAAAGAAAGTGATGCTTTAGAGTCTACCTTAGATTATTTGGAGACCAATCCTTTACTTGATTCTATTATTGTAAAAGTTACAGATGTTAAAGAACTTGCACCAACAGCTGAAAAACTTAGAAAATATGAATATGTTTCTAGTGCTTCATATGGAGAAGGAATGATTGAAAATATTCTAGGAATATTTGATGCAATTAGTTTTGGGACTGTTGCTATAGTTGTTGCTTTAGTACTTGTAACAGCATTCTTAATTAATAATACTATTAAGTTAACTATATTTGCTAGAAGTGAAGAGATTGAAATAATGAGACTTGTTGGAGCAAGTAATACAGCTATTAAATTACCTTTCTTATTCGAAGGATTTATTCTAGGTGTTTTGGGTAGTATTTTGCCAATTGTCATAAGTATTTATGGCTATATTTTGTTATTTGATAAATCTGGTGGTTATGTGTTTACAAAGATAATTACACTTACTAAACCATTTCCATTCGTTTTATATGTTTCAGGATTTTTGCTAGTGATTGGTTCATTAGTTGGTATGGTTGGTTCATATAGAGCAGTAAGGAAGTATTTAAAGATATGATAAAGAAGTATTTATTAAGTATTTTATCTTTATTCTTGTTTATTAGTTTTTGCTATCCTGTTAATGCAGCTCAGCAAACTCTTGGTGAATTAAAGAGCGAATACCAAAAGAAGGTTGATGAGAAGGCTGAGAATGATCGTAAAACTGCGGAAGCAAAAGCCGAGATTGAAAGAGATAGATCTTTGAAATTACAAGCAGAAAAAGATATTGCTATCGCGGAAGCTGAAATGGAAGATTGTCAGATTAGAATTGATGAATCTAATAAGAGAATTGAAGAACTTACTAAAGAGGCTGAAAGTATTCTTTTGTATTTACAACAATTACAGGGTGAGAATGCTTATGTTGAGTATATTTCAGGAGCTAGTACAATGACTGATTTTATTACTAGAGTAGCCGCTGTTGAACAGGTAAGTAATCATATTCAAACGACAATGAAGGAATTGGATGCAGAAGTAAAGAAAAATGAAGAATTAAAAAAAGAATTAGAAATTAAAAAGCAGAATTTACAGCAAAAGGCTAAAGAATATGAGGCCGCAATTGCTGCTAGAGTAAGTGATTTAGCTGGATATGATAAGTATGCACTTGATATTGATACCCAAATTAAGTCTTTAAAGACTAAACTAGATGATGCTAAAAATAGATGTAGTAAATGGGCACCTGAGAAGGGTGATAGTGCAGTTATAAATATTGACTGTGTCGAACCTATTTATGATGCTTATGGACAAGTAATTGCAGTTGGTAATGATGGATGGCTTAAACCCACTAATTATGGTATTATTACGAGTGAAGTTGGAGCTCGTTGGGGGTCTTACCATAACGCTTTAGATATTGGCTGGTCAAGTTTTGAAGGAACACCTGTTTATGCTGCGGCAAGTGGGGTTGTATCTGGTAAGATAAGTCAATATAGTTGTGGTGGAAATATGCTTTATGTTGATGTTATGGTTAATGGTGTTGCTTATACTACTTATTATTATCACTTACTTAGATTTAATGTTAATGTTGGTGATGTTGTAACTCAGGGAACAATTCTTGGATGGGTTGGTGGATGGAGTACATCTTATGCTCATGGAGGATATGATTATTGTACGACTGGAGCACACTTACACTTTGGTGTAGCTAAAGGCTTCTATAATGGTTATTCTATTCCTCGTAGTAATGTTATTACACCACCAGGATTCCCAAATAGATATGGTTGGAGTTATAGTTCAAGAACTGATATGTATCATGGATAAGGCTAGATTTTCTAGTCTTTTTTTGTTATACTTATATAAAATAAGGAGGAATGCTTTATGGGTAAGAGGAAGGTATATACTGTTATTTTACTCATGGTTATATTAATGGCTGGCGGCATAACATATGCATATTACGAAGCAATGGTGCAAGGAACTGGTAATACGAATGCAGAGTCTAGTGCTCAAACAGCTACAATAGGAGAAGTAGAATTTAATGGTGAAGAGAATTTTGATAGTAGTACTTATAATGAGATATATCCAGGGTTTATAGGTATTCAAAAATTTACTGTAAGTCCTTATAAAGATGGCCATGGTATTTATGAAGTTGATTTAACTAGTAATTCTTCTGCTTCTTTCGGTAATGATATAAAAATAACTTTATATAAAACAAGTGATAGTACAAATAATTATATAACTAGAACAGAAGGTACTTTAGTTCAGAATAGTTATGGATTCTATAAACAAGATACATTAAATATAACTGGTAGTCTTACTAAAGTGTATGAAGGAATACTTTCTGATAAAAGTGATTTACCAATGGAAAATATGATATTTGATATTAAAAATCTAAAATTTACTACCCCTAATGTAACACCAGATGATTATTACACATATTATGTTGTTTATGAATATTTGGTTAGGGATTATGAACAAGATTTAGAGCAGGGTCAGAGTTTTAATAGTAAGATTACTGTTAAGTATACTGATGTAGAAACAACTCCTATTTTTGCTAATAATTATATTATGAATTTAGCTAACGCGGGGAATATAGAAGGATTAAGTTATAATGAAGAAGAGAATTTTTATAGTTATTCTTTAAATAGTTCAAATAACTATGTGTATTTTAATAATATGATGCCTCAGACGACCGAAAAATATGTTGCATATTTTGATAATTATTTAGCTAATACTTTTGTTACGCAGGAAGAGTGTTTAGATTTAAAGGGCGATGTTGATAAGTATTTTGTTGGAAGTTCAAGTTGCATTATTAATTCTAGTAACGCTTATGAGTTAAGAATTACTGGATATCATGGTTTTGATATTTTTGATACGATAGAAGAATGTAATGAATATCTTTCTAGCAACGAACATATGGTAGGAGCTCTTTGCCAGAAAAAAATTGTTCCTGATGCTTGGCGTATTATGGGCGTTAGGGATGGAAAGCTCTTTTTGGATTATCCTTATACCAATACACCTTTAAATGATGATTCGCTTAAGATAGTTGCAGGTGAAGATGATGCCTTAGCATTGTTACCGGAAGTTGTAATAAAAAGTGGCGTTGGAACAGTGGAAGACCCTTATATTTTAGGATTAGTGAAAGATGCTGATATCCTCTATGCATGGGCTGGTGCAGACAATCTTGTTACTGATAAAGATTATCATAATTCAGGTATTAGTGATCATGG
>CACXCK010000074.1 GCA_902766135.1 uncultured Erysipelotrichaceae bacterium | reverse complement strand
AGATGCTGATATCCTCTATGCATGGGCTGGTGCAGACAATCTTGTTACTGATAAAGATTATCATAATTCAGGTATTAGTGATCATGGTGTTTTTTTGAAAAAGATTAATAAAGTATCACAAGTTTGTATTTTAAATAATAGTGAGTCAGTTTGTTTTGGAGGACCTGGAACTTATAGTGTTTTAAAAAATGTGTTTAGCGAAGAAAACTGTGTTATAGTTGATGAAGGCGGGAGCACCAATGCAAATAATTCTCAGTATGAAAATATTATTCCTTCTTTATTAATTAATACTAACAATAGTTATTTGCCTAAGAAACTTGGTTCTGTAGGTGGTGGTACAGTCAGTTGCCATAGCGATTCCTATACTTGTACTTATGAGTTTTCTCGTGGTGGAATAATAGATATTAAAAATGCTTTTAATTCACTTTCTCCTGTTAGTTGCGAAACTACTGAAGGCTATTCTTGCGATTCTCAAGGAAATTGTTGTGATTCTGAACTTAATTGTGGATCTCTAGGTCTAGTAGATAAAGGATAATAATTGAAAAGCCAAAAGGTAATGGCTTTTCTTTTTTATTGTGTTATAATACTTACAGGTGATTTATATGTCTTTTTCGGGACGTTTAAAGGATGAGATATGTTCGCTTCCTAGTAATCCTGTTTCTTTGTTTAGTGAATTACATGCTATTATTAGATATGATGCGGAAGTAAGTAAGAATTTGATATCTTTTACGTTTGAAAATCCGGCTGTTGCAAGAAGGGTATTTAAGGATATTAAAGAAAGTTTTAATATATCAAGTCATGTGATAGTTAGAAGGCAGAAGAAACTTAGGGCTAAACCTATATATATTATTGAGATTAGAGAACAAATAAATAGTATTTTGGAACGATTTGGGATTATGCGTAATGGAAAGAAATGTGATATTGATAGAGATTATTTTTCTGATCCTGAAGAGATGGTTGCTTTTATTAGGGGAGCGTTTTTAGTTAGAGGTTCTATTACTGATCCATCTACAAGTGGATATCATTTGGAGTATATATTTAATAGAAAAAAAGATGCTTTGTTTGTGCAAGAGTTACTTCGTGAGATGAAGTTTAATTTAAAAATTGCTATGCGTAATGGGAAGTATTTATTATATTTAAAAAGTAGTGAAGAAATAAGTGATATGATTAGAATGTTTGAAGCATCTAATTCGTTATTTTATTTTGAAGATGTAAGAATATATAGAGATCATAAGAATATGGTTAATCGTCTTAATAATTGTGAAATTGCTAATCAAGAGAAGAGTACACAAGCTGGAATGAGGCAGCTTGCTATTATAAGTGATTTAAAAAAGTATGATTTATATGATTTGTTAGATGAGAAGACTCGGCTTGTGTTAGATTTTAGAAGTAAATATCCAGAAAGTAGTTATAATGAACTAGCATCTATTATATTAATGGAAGCTGATTATAAGATTGGCAAGTCTGGCATTAATCATCATTTTATTAAAGCTAAAAAATTATTAAATCAATATTTAGAAAATACTAAAAATAAATAATTTTATATTTACACTGATGTTGATAATATATGTTCTTTTTATTATAATTATTATGATAGGAGGACTATTATGAATTTAGTGCAAAATATGAATGTTCAAGGTAAGGTCGTATTAGTTCGTTTTGATTATAATGTATCTATTAAAGATGGGGTTATACTAGATGATAGAAAGATTGCTTCTTCTTTGGAGACTTTGAATTATTTAATTAAAAATAATGCTAGAGTAGTTATTTTAAGTCATTTAGGAAAAGTAAAAAGTGAAAGTGATAAGGAAAAGAATTCTTTAGAAATTGTTTGCAATAGGTTAAAAGAGTTATTAAAACATGAAGTATATTTTTCACAAGATAATTTTTCTTCTTCAGTAATATCACGCGTTAGATTAATGCAAGATGGGGATGTATTGATGCTTCAAAACACAAGATATTTGGATGTACCTTCTAAGTTAGAGAGTAACTGTGATGCGCAAGTGTCTGCTTATTTTGCTAATTTGTGTGATATTTATATTAATGATGCTTTTGCTTCCAGTCATAGAAAGCATGCTTCAACTTATGGTGTTGCTAATATGGCTTTAAAGATGGGTAAGGAAGTTGGTATCGGGTTTAATATGCAACATGAATTAGAAGCTCTTGATAGATTAGTTGTAAATCCTGTTCATCCTTTTGTTGTTATTATGGGTGGCGCTAAGATGGATGATAAAATGGACTTGATGGCCTCTTTACTTCCTAAATGTGATTATTTGTTGTGCGGGGGTGGAATTGCTAATACATGTTTAAGAGCTCTTAATTTTTCAATTGGGGACTCTATTCATAGTGAAGATACAGAAGTTTTAAAAAAAGTTCAAGAAATGTTATTAAAATATAAGAGCAAGATTATGCTTCCTGTTGATGTTATTGTTGGAAGTACTTATGAGAAAAGTTATGTTCAATTAAAGAAAGTAACAGATGTTAGTGCTGATGATAAAATATATGATATTGGTCCTAAAACTTTAGAAAGATATAAGAATGTCATCGCAAGAAGTAAAACTGTATTTTTGAATGGAACAGTTGGTTATTATGAAGATTATCGGTTTGCTAATGGAACGAAGGAGTTACTTGGATATTTAGCAAATAGTAATAGTGTAGTTGTAGTAGGTGGAGGAGATGCTTCTAGTTCTGTTCATAATTTAGGCTTTGATGGAAAATATACATATGTTTCTAATGGTGGCGGAGCAACTCTTGACTATATATCTAAGGGTAAGTTAGTTGCTTTAGAACCTATGATGGGAGGAGAAAAAATTGAAACCCTTGATTTGTAATTTAAAGATGAATCATACTTATGATGATATGGCTAAGTATAAAACTGTTTTAGGTAACATTAAGTATGATAATTTGGTAATATGTCCTGCATATCCTTTTTTAGCAATGATGAAATCCAGAAATTATGAGGTGTGTGCTCAGAATGTAAGCAGTCATTTAGTTGGTAGTTTTACAGGTGATGTTAGTGCGGCAATGTTAAAGAGTGTTGGGGTTTCTTCTTCTTTAATAGGTCATTCTGAGACAAAAGCTGGCTTTGGTGAAGTGTGTGATAAGTTACATCAAGTTTTAAGGCAAGGGTTAAAAGCTTATGTAGTTATTACCGATACAATGAATGATTATAATTATCAATATACTTCTTCAGTACTTTTAAGTGCAATTAGAGGTTTACTTGTTCATATTTCGGCAAGTGATTATAAAAATGTTCATTTTATATATGAACCTAAGTATATGATTGGTAAGGATGAGGCTTTACCACTTCAAGTAGTTGAAAATGTATTTAGTTTTCTTAAACAAGAGTTAGTTAAAGATTATGGTTATGAGTTTCCTCTTTATTATGGTGGGGGATTAACTAAAAAAAACATCGTTCCTTATTATCAGAGTGAGATTATAGATGGATTATTTGTGGGAAGAAGTGTTAATCATCCTGAAGATTTAAAGGTGTTAACTGCTTTACTACAAAAATCGACAAACGTTTACACAGGTTGACATAATTAGACAAAAGATTCCCTGGATTTTTGTCAAATGATTTGCTATTATGAATGTGTGTGGTTGTAATGAAGTACATGAAAGGAAGAGGAACAAATTATGAAAATCAACACATTTGTAGTAGATGACAGTTTGGAGTTTACTAATGATGTAAGAAAGTATTTCAAAGGCAGCAACCAAATTAATCTTTTAGGAGTAGCTAGCGATGGGGAATTAGCTATTAATTATTTAAATAACCATTTTCATGAGGTAGATTGTATTATTTTGGATTTAATTCTACCAAAGATGGATGGTGTTGATATATTACAGAAATTAGAGAAACTTAATTATGGTGGACATGTCATTGTTTTGTCCAGTGCCAAAAAGGAGTATATGATTAGTATTACAGAAGGGTATCATGTAGATTATTTTATGCTTAAACCTTGTACACTCTCTATTTTAGAAGAAAAAATTCTTAGTGTATGTAAGAAAAGTTATAAGAAGAGCGAAAATGGAATTCCTAAGGTTGAAGCTCAGGCCAGTAAGTTGTTACATGAACTGGGTGTACCTTCACAAATAAAAGGATACCAATATTTAAGAGAAGGAATTATGATGCTTTATAAGTCACCTAAGTATATAGGAGGAATTACTAAGGAATTATATCCTTCTATAGCAAGTGTTTATGATACAACCCCTTCTAGAGTGGAAAGAGCAATTCGTCATGCAATAGAAGTAAGTTGGAATAGGGCTGACTATGAACTTATGAATAAGATATTTGGTCATAGTATTGATTATGATAGGGCTAAACCTACTAATTCTGAGTTCTTAGTAACTGTTTCTGATGCTTTAAAACTACGTAATAAAGTTACGCAGGTAGCTTAAATACCATTTATTGGTGTTTTTTTTTAGTTATTGTGTTAGAATATTTAAAAAGGATGATTTAGATGAAAAAAGTTTTAATGGTTGTATTAGATGGCTTTGGAGTTAGTGATAATACTAAAGGTAATGCTGTTAAAGATGCCAAGATGGTTCATTTTGAAGAATTATGGGAGCATTATCCTCATATGACTTTAGAGGCTAGCGGTCCATTTGTTGGCCTTGAAGAAGGACAATTTGGTAATAGTGAAGTTGGCCATATGACAATGGGAGCTGGTCGTGTTGTTAAACAAAGTATTTCTATTATTCGGGAATTTTTAAAAGATGGTTATAAAGATAATGTAATGTTTGATGATATGATTGAGAAAATTCAAAGTGGTAAGCCATTACATGTTATGGGTTTACTAAGTGATGGAAAAGTTCATTCTAGTTTAGATCATTTTTTAGCTTTGTTAGATGTTTTAAAGAATTATGATGTAAAAGATGTATATTTTCATGTTATAAGTGATGGACGTGATACTGATACAAAGGCTTTGTATACTTTTATATCTAAATTAGAGGAAAAGATTAAAGAAACGGGGATTGGACATATTGCTTCTATTTGTGGACGATATTATGCAATGGATAGAGATAAGAACTGGAATCGGACTAAATTATATTATGATTTAGTTACTAATGGTAAAGGTTATATGGCAAGTGGGGGAATACCAATATTTTTGTCAAAGTGTTATGAACAAGGAATAACAGATGAATTTATGATTCCTATTAAAACAGAATATTTTCGGCCAATTGTTGATGGTGATGCTTTATTATGGATGAATTACCGTACTGATAGAGCTAAACAGATTATATCTACTTTTGTAACAAAAGGTTTTAGTGAGTTTCCAGTTTCTAATATGGAAGAATTAGATGTTTATTCATTTTTGCCGATTGATAAAAATATTAAAACTAGAAATTTTACTGAACGAGATGTAATTAATAATCCATTGGGCGTTTATTTGTCTAAGCTTGGATTAACACAGGCACGGATTGCAGAGACCGAAAAGTATGCACATGTAACGTATTTTTTTGACGGGGAAAGTAATGCTAGTTTAGAAAATTGCCAGAAGTTTTTAATACCTTCTCCTAAGGTTGCAACTTATGATTTAAAGCCTGAAATGAGTGCTGTTGAAATTACTAAAAAGTGTGTAAGCTGTTTAGAAAAAGATTATGATTTTATTCTTATGAATTTTGCTAATGCAGATATGGTTGGGCATACGGGGAAATATGAGGCAACAGTTAATGCATGTATTACAATTGATATGTGTTTGAAAGTGTTAAAAGAAAAATGTGATGAAAATTTCTATACTCTTATTATTACGGCTGATCATGGTAATGCTGATTGTATGATTGATGAAAAGGGGCATGAGGTAACAACGCATACTTCTAGTTTGGTGCCATTTATTATAACTGATAAAAAGGTTAAATTGAAAAGTAAAGGTGATTTAACAGGTATTGCGCCAACAATATTAAAATATATGGATATTGCCATTCCTAAGGAAATGCAGGATACTAAAGTTTTATTAGATGAAGATGCTAATTAAAGCATCTTTTTTATTTCAACATTTTTATCATGTTTAATTTCTTTAATAAAAATAGATGGATTGTTATAGGGAGTTAGTAGATAAATACATTCTTTACATCTTGTTAAGGCTACATAAAATAGTCTTCTTTCTTCTTCATTTTTGAATGTTTCTTTATTTAAAACGTGTTTAAAGACTTTTTCTTCTTTGTGTTTAGAAGGTATGCCATTTAAACTATTAGAAACATTTAAAAGGATTACAATGTCACTTTCTAATCCCTTGGAAGAATGAATTGTATAGTATGATAGAATATGATTATCGTTTGGTATAGTGAGTTTATGGTTATTTAGGGTGTAATTATTTAAGTAAGGATTAAGATCAAAGTTGTTTCTTCCTAGAATAAATATTTGTTTTTCATTTGGAATAATATCTAATAATTTATAAAGAATTCTATGAGTATTATTGTAGTAAATTATTTTGATGGGATTTTTATAGTGTTTAGAACTAGTTAATTCTTTTTTTAGTTGATAAGGGTTTTTCATAATAAATTTTCCTGCCGTATTAATTAGTTCCGCACTGTTTCTATAAGTTTCTTTCAGGTAATATGTTTTAGCATTTAAAAAATGATTAGAAAAATTTAAGAATAGATTTATGTTACATCCTGAAAATCTATATATGGATTGGTAGTCATCACCTACTACACATATGGAGGCGTTATTTTGTTTTGCTATTTCTTTTATTAAGTTTAATCTAATTAATGATGTGTCTTGAAATTCATCAATAATAATCATTTTGTAAGGTGTTCTTTTTTTATTGTCTTTTATATTGTTGGTTGCTTTTATAATTATGTCATCGAAGTCTAGACTATTAGTACTTTCTTTTTCTTTTTCATATAAGTTATATATAATATAAGTTATAATGAGAAATGGCTCTTCTTCTTTTTTTGTGAAGAAAGAACTATTGATAGTTTTATTTTCTGTTTTTAATAGTCTAATAAAGGTAGTAATATTCTTTTTTAGTGTAGTTAATTTATTAGATGATAATATTTTATGATTGTTTTTGTTATTTCTTATTATATATGGAAATAGTTTATAGAGAGTTTTATTTATGAATTTGTTATAAATAGCATAGGAGTTAAAGAATTCGTTTACTATATATTCTAGAGTGCTTTCTTGTTCTATTTTAGTATTATCATCGAGGATATTTAAGGCTAGTTTGTGAAATGTGTATGTATCATATTCTTTATCGCAATTGTTAGCTATTTGTTTATTTAGGTTTTGAACGGCCGCATTAGTGAATGTTAAGAGTAGAACTTCTTCCGGTTTGTATAGTTTTAATTTTTCAATGTATTTTAATTTACCAATAATAGTAAGAGTTTTACCAGATCCTGCCCCGGCAATTATGATGGATGTGTGAGGATTATCTATCACTGGTTTTAATTGTTCTATCGATAATTGATATTTATTAACTTCTAAATTAATCATAAGAATTATTTTAACTAGCTTATTGCTCTAAGTCTAGGGCTACATTTTGACATGTTATTGAATAATATGACGAAATATGTTATTATTTTTTTGTAGTATGGTGATGTATTATGCATAATAATGACAATCTTCATGAGTATGATTATATGGGTGATATGCTTACTTTAAGCAAATTTTATAAGAAAAAATTTAGTATTGAACTTACAGATGATATTGATAAATATGTTTTGGTTCATTTAACAGATTATATGCCTAATAATAATACTATTTATACACCTTTTAGTACAGGTAAATCGATGTATGAGAATAAATTACTAATTAAATCTTATCGAGATACTGTGCATTTTGCTGTAAATGGTCGTGTTGGTTCACATGGTTTTGGTGATTGGAGTAATAAAAAATATGCAATTATAATTCCTCTTAAATCATTTTTGAAAAAAAATGGTGATAGGGTTCTTAATTCACGGGTGGAAGATATGTATATTGATGGTTCTGCTATATTGCCACATGATGCTTTTATTTTATGCCCAGAAAGTGAATTGGAGGCACTTAATACTAGTAATAATTTAAATGTGGTTGGAGTTCCAGGTGATAATGTCGTTCCTTATGTTGATGATGTTCTTAAACACTTAGGTTATCATACTTATGATATTGGGGCGTGGGGATATATTGATGATACTGATAGGAATATACAGAATAGTTTTTCTCTTCAATTATCTAATTATCTTGGGAGAAGTATACCTCAAACTGTACATTCTAGTTCTTATAAAAGTTCAGAGGAAATGTTGTTATTTTCATTAAATAATGTTAAACAACAATTAGAATTTATGGTTCATAATGATTTGCTTGATTTGGATGAAATCAAAAATGTTAAGAATAGTATTAGTTTTTATGGCGTTCAATATGAGCGTAGTTTAAGTGATAAAAATTTAGATCAAGAAAATATAAAAAAGTTAAGGAATGCTTATCTTGATGAAAAATTTAAAAATGGTGATGAAAGAGTAAAAAAAATATATTTTTTGCTCACTGAATATGGGTATGGGTCTTTAGCTGATTTTTCAACTGGTTTAGAAAGATTGTATCCAAGTATGATGATGCAAGGCAATAAAATAAATGATTATTATGCTTCGATTGGTTTAAGTGAGTTACAATTAAATTCT
>CACXCK010000073.1 GCA_902766135.1 uncultured Erysipelotrichaceae bacterium | reverse complement strand
TACAAAAACTGGAACGGTGAAAAAGTAACTTCCAATGATGTAAAAACAAAAGCTCAAGGGGAAGAAGTAGGTATAGGAAAAATAGTGATTGACTGGGAACTATTTACTGAAGAACATATCACTTGTGAATCACTCCTAACATACGACGACGGCGATTTAAATCCTCTAGGTGAAGCCTTAAGTAACTTTTATATTCTAATGAAAGTTGCGGCTCCAGTTCTTACAATTGTCTTATCAACGCTAGAATATATCAAAGCCATAGCAAGCAGCAATGCAGACGACTTAAAGAAAACAAATAAAAGAACCATCAAAAGAATGGCTATTGGCTTAGTAGTATTCTTCTTACCTGACTTGTTAGATTTATTATTTAAACTATTTGGCTTATACGGAATAAGTATATGTATATAAAAAAATGGAGTTTATTCTCCATTTTTTTTATCTTCTAAAGTAATACTTTCTAAAGCCTTGCCTTTAACCATATCCTTCTTTTTAGTAACTTCTTTTTTATAATTACTAAAATATCTATTAAAAATATTAATAAATAGTATAAAGGCTACAACTATATATACAAGTTCAATAACTAATCCCCAAATATTTGATACAAATGTTAAATCTAAATAACTAAACAAACTATCTCCCAAATTACGTACCGCAATAAATGGAATCTTAATGATAGCAATAAATGCAAACAATATTAATAAATCAAAGACAATCTTTATATTATCTTTAAAAGAATTCTTACTCATTTGTTGAACCAAATTCTGAATTATTAAAAACATATCTTCTAACCCTTGATGAACTCTTCCATCTCCATGAATCTTTGCATAATCAATACCTCTAGAAGTATATATCTTTTTACAAACATCGTCTACACTACCAAGCCCTTTAATATCATCATCAGTATTAATACTATCACTCAAAATACTTAATTCTTTTTCCCTTTCATCTTCCAATAATACATCGAGTCTAGTTCTAACCTGTTGTAAAAACTCTTCCTTTTTCATACTCTTTTCCTTTCCATTCGAATATGTTCATATAATTCTACACTATTATTCCTTAACTCACTTACAATCTTATAATTACCACATTCAGTAAATATAATATCAAATCGAGCCACTTTTATTATACCATCTTTTTCTTTTGTAATGACAAAATCTTTTGTATCCAAAATAAGCATTGGTCTCATACCATATAAAACCAGCGAATCATCCTGTTTATAATCTAAGTTTATTTCATTAGGGACAAATAATAAAGGTAACCCCTCATCTAAACTTGCAATATAATTAATATCATTATCTCCGTCATACTGTGCATAAACTAAGCCTCGTTTATTAGAAGTTAAAATATAATCTAATTTTGATAAATCCTTACCACCTTTAAAAAAAACATTAATAGCGCCAAGTAAACGATGTTTCTCAAAAGACTTAATCATTGCAAAGCTTTTTCTTAAACTATTCAAGAATGCATCAATACTATACGTATCCAAAAAATTTAAATATTGTATCTTAATTAACAAATTATTTTCATTTTTAAGAACATTATATAAATCATTAACCAAATAAGAAATAGAAGGATAATCCTGATAATCTAAATAATACTTAAGCTTATAAAACAACGAATGATAAAGAATTAATATATTTTTCTCTTCTCTAGAACGCAATTCATAGTTCTTTTCTAAATCCATCATAATATCCTCATAATGAACATTTCTTTTTTCACCAATCATCTTTGGTAATTTAATATTTAAATTATCAAAATCGACAAAAAAATCACCAGTTGTTCGTAAATCAAGTTCCGGAATCATCGCATACTTTTCTTCAATTCTAACTAATTCATTTTTTAAAAAATGTTCAAAAGAAACAATCCTATTTAACTCACTATTATCATGTATTTTCTTAAATTCCTCTTCATAGCCTTCCTTCTTTGAAAAAACTCCTCTTTTTTTAGAAAGTAATGAATCTAAATACTTAATCTTCTGATTAACCTCATCTATTTTTAGAGGTAATGAAATAAGATCATATTTATTTGCAATAAATTTTTCATCAGTTTCTGTATTTTTTAATTTAGCTATTAACTCATTAATAAAACTCTCAATTTCTTTAACATCATTCATACTCTGTAACGTCTTTAAAAGTTCATCAATATGAACATCAAAAATTGGTTCTTCTTCTTTATCCTTAGAAATAGCCTTTTTGTCATATCGTTTATGATAAAGAGCTAACTTACTTTCTAATTCTTCCAAAGCATCATAATACTGTTCTTTAATCTTTAATAAATTATTTGAAGTATCTTCCTGTGTCTTAATTTTTAATTTTAATATACTTATCAATATACTAGCAGTTCTTTTAAGCTTTTCTAAATACATCTTATCTTTAGAAGGTAACACATTAGTACTATCTAGTTTAATCATTGACTCATAAGATAATTCTTGCTCCTCACAAAAAAACATTATTTTAGGATTAATAATTTTGTAATCACTTAATTTAATTTCTAAAGGAAATTTCTTTCTATTTTTATTATACCAAGTATATTTTCTTAAAAAATCTTCTGCCTCACCCAAATTGTGCACATCAAAAACTCTAGTTAAGAATCCATAATAAGAATCTCTATAACTAAAACATATTCCTAAACTACCATTATTATCGTATATAAATGGTTCTTTATCCTGAGAATAATAACCATATTTATGAAATAAGTTAAGTATTGATTCTCTATCCATATAATTAATCCCTCATATTCTATTAATATTGTACCATGCAAACCAAGATAAGTAAATTAATGATTGTTTACAAACAATAAAATATGATACAATAAAAATAGAAAGGTGGTAATCATGAAAGTAACTGTTCTAACAAATAACAAAAACAAAAATACATCTCTAGTAATCGCAATTGTCCTTTTAATTCTAGGACTATTCTTAACATTTGATTCAGACGGAATGATGAATATCGTATTCTCAATTCTAGGAGGAATTATCATTCTATATGGTATATATAAACTAACAAGATTCTACAGTTTAAAAAATACCCTTAAAACTACAGACCAGACACTTCTTATGTCTTCCATAGCATATATCTTTTTTGGACTCATAATCATATTACTATCAAATATTTTAACTAACGCTGTAAATGTCATAACTGGGATATGGTTAATATACACAGGAATCGACAAAATACTTAATCAACGCATCATAAATAACGGCTTATCTACTCCCCTAATAACAGGTATCATATTAATAATATTAGGAATATATTCAATTGTAAGTAAAAATGTCATCTTCGTATTTATAGGCATTGCCTTAATAATATACGCAGTATCAGAAATAATAAAGTATTTTAAAAAATAGAACTCACTTATGAGTTCTATTCTTTTTGAGCAAAATATATAAATGCTCCAAGTATACTTATAACAACACCTACGAATATAATCCCTGTCCAAGAAAAAGGTTTATTTTCATATTCTTCAATTACTTCCTTAACAGGATCTTCATAGCCATCATTATATAAAGTATCAATTTGTTTTTTGATAGTATCTTTATCACTACTTTTAAATCCTGAATATGACTTAGTACCAATAATATAATATGGTACACCATTCAATGTATCTCCCATTTTTTCAGCAACCTTTTCAGCTAATTCCTTATTATCAGTATCGTGCCATATTTCATATTCTTGTAACTCAAATTTATCTTTATATTCCTCATCACTCGCTAAATCACCAAAAAAGGCTTTTAATTCAGCACAATGAGAACAAGTACTACCTTCAAACAAATAAATCTTAACCTTTTCTTTAGCCTGTACCCCTAACGGAATAATAAGACTAACCAATAATAACATAATTCCTAACAATACTTTTTTATTCATTACTAACCACCTAGTAAATTATACCAAAAAGTATCACTAAAAACAATCATTCTTACATATCATTAAGAGAAGGAGAATAACTATCTCGCGTCTCACTTATCTTACTTTCTTCTACTTCACACACAGAATACATATCATTATCACTCATCACTCCATACAAAGTGTGTTGTAAATCAAGTATCTCAATTAAAGAATCTCTAAATAACTTGTTAACTTTATTAGTCCCTGATTCTAATGACCCATGCATAACTAAATCACTAAGGCCTTTCAAATCCCATAATAAACCTTCCAACATAATTTTATTATCCATTTAATTTCCTCCTAACAATCCATAAAATTTAACATACATCTTATCAACTACTTTGATAATTTGTTCTACTACATTTGCATACTGACTTTCAGACAAGCAATCTCTACTTATCATAGCATGTTCTTTCAAATATTCTAGATGTCCTAACATATCTTTAACATACAATAATTCTTTTTCACTCATTTTTTATCACCCACATTTAGTATGCATTAAATAAAAAAAAAAAATACCTAAAATAAACTCATTTGTTCATTTTGAGGTATTTCTTTTTTATAATCTTTAATAATATCATTCATATCCGTTAAAATATTATATTCACTACACTTCTTTAAAAAGAGTTCTAGCAAATACCTAAACTGCAAGGTATTGCAAAATTGTTTTGAACCATAAACTGCAATATAATCATCTTTAAGTCCTGGATACAATCTATCTAAAGCTTCAAAATAATAATCTTTTTGATTAGTTTTTAAAGAAACGCCAAGCTTCGTATAAATAAATTTTGCATCAGCATCATGACTTTTTTCAATAATATTCAAGATATTTTCTTCCGTATCAGTTAAAAAAGGTAACACGGGAGTCATTAATACTCCGGCATAAATACCATTATTTCTAAGTATTTTTAAAACTTCGAATCTTCTCGTAGAAGAAATAACTTTAGGTTCTAATTTAGAAGCCATCTCATCATCAAAAGTCGTAATAGATATTTTTATAATTACACTATTGGAACTAGCTATTTCTTTTAATATATCTATATCCCTTAATATCAAATCACTCTTTGTATCAATAGAGACGCCAAAGCCATAATAATTTATTAATTCCAATGCCCTTCTAGTAAGTCTCAATTCTTCCTCTTCCGGATTATATGGATCAGATAAAGTTCCAAAAGAGACAACTCCAGGCTTTGTCTTACTTTTTAATTCTTCTTCCAAGATTTCTAATGCATTTTCTTTAACTTTAACTTCATCAAAATTAGTAATATGATAAGCCTCACATCTCGATGTACAATAAATACACCCGAAAGGACAACCCTTATACAAATTCATATGATAATCTATACCAAACCAACGATTACCTTGATCTGATTTAGTCATAATTGTTCTCGTTTTAATTGTTCTCATACCAAATCCCTCGCTTCCTATTATAAACGATTTTTAAAAAGAAAAAAAGATAATTATAAACTAATTATCTCAGACTGTTGACAAAGTAAAATTTGACAATAGTCTTTTTATTTTATAAAAATAGTAGTATAATTTAATTACGAGATAAAAGACT
>CACXCK010000072.1 GCA_902766135.1 uncultured Erysipelotrichaceae bacterium | reverse complement strand
ACATTAAAGTGTAATAATAAGAATGACGCGTTCACAGTAAGTGACACAATGCATGGAAATGGAGCTTTGGACTATCCAGTAGGACTAATAACAATAGATGAAGCAAATATAGCTGGCGGAGTATGGGGAGAGAATTATAACTATTATTTAACAACCGGAAATTGGTATTGGACCATGTCGCCTTCCAACTCTCATCGCTATGCGAGTGTCGGGGAAGTTTTCGAAGCCGGCCAGTTTCATAATGATAATGGTGTGCATAGTAGTAACGGTGTTCGGCCAGTTATCAATCTGAAGTTTGGAAGTCTAGTTGATGGTGATGGGACGATTAATGATCCCTTTCTTACTATTGCGAAAAAGTGATTAAGTCACTTCTTTTTTTATTTTTTGATACTTTATTCGACATTTTAGTTAAAAGTATGGTAAAATGTTATAAAGGATAAGGAGGCTTATTCATGAGTAAAGAGTTTATAATTGTGTTGGGAATCCTTTTTTATATTGTAACTATAGGGCTTTTATTTGGGGTATTAGAGTTATTACAAAATAAAGATAAGAAGAATTATCGGAAAAGTATTAGTGAATTAGAAAGACAAAAGAATTTAATTTTGTCGCCTTCTTTAATTGCTGAGCTTAAAAAAGCAGAACCTTTAATGGACCATGAAACAATGAAAGATACTTATTATAAGTGGCAAAAGAAATACAATGATATTAAGGATACTGATATGCCACGAATTACTGATGAATTACTTGTTTCTGAAGATTTATATGCAAAAAAGGAATATAAACTTTTACAAGAAAAGTTAGCGCAGATAGAACTAGATATTTTTTATGTTAAAGCTAAAGCTAATTTTTTGTTAGATGATATTAAAGAAATTACTTTGAGTGAGGAAAGAAATAGGGAAGCTATCACTAAGTTAAAGGCAAGTTATAGGGAAATCCTTATGAAGTTTCATGAGCATGAAAAAAATTATAAAGAAGTTAAAGGACCAATTGAATTGCAATTTGAAAGAATTGATAAATTATTCTCTGCTTTTGAAGTAGCGATGGAAAAAAGAAGTTATCCAGAGGTTGGGAAGATTGTTCGGACCCTAGATGATTTAATTGGTAATTTAGGGTTAGTTATAGAAGAGGCACCAGTAATTATTCAACTTGGGTCACATGTAATTCCAAAGAAAACTAAAGAAATTCAAGCTATATATGAAAAGATGAGTAAAGATGGATATAATTTAACTTATTTAAATGTTCCTTATAATATTACGGAAGCTAATAAGAAAATAACAGATATATTTGCAAGACTTAATGTTTTAAATATTGAAGATTCGATTTTTGAATTAAAGACTATTACAGAGTATTTAGATACAATATATAATGGCTTTGATAAGGAAAGAAAAGCAAAGAAAAGTTTTGAAGAATATATTAGAACTTTATATTTAAAAATTAATAAGTTAACAAAAATTAACAATAAGTTGTTATCTAAATTAAAAGATATACAGTATAGTTATGATTTAAATGATGAGGAAGTAAGTGTTGTTTTTAAAATTAAAGAAGACTTGGCTTCTTATCAAGGTGAGTATGATGATATAGTTCTTATGGGAAGAGAAAAAAGTGAATCGTATTCACATGTATACAAGATGATGGAGTTATTAAATGTTAAGGTATTAAAGACAGAAGAAATGCTTGATTTAGCTCTTCGGACATTTGGATCATTAAAAGAAGATGAAATACGAGCTAGGGAACAACTTGGAGAAATGAAAGATTTGATGGAGGAAGCTAAGGAAAAGATTAATAGTTATAAATTACCTATTATTCCGGATAATTATTATGTAGAGTTATCTGAAGCAACGGAAAGTATTACTAATATGGTAACGGAATTAGAGAAGACACCAATATCTATTAAAACATTGAATACTAGGGTAGACACAGCTAGAGATTTAGTGTTAAAATTGTATAACACAACTAAAGAAATATTAAAAACAGCAAAAATGGCTGAAACAACAATTGTGTATGGTAATCGTTATAGAACTATTAATAGTGAAGTAGAAGTAGGACTTCAAGAGGCTGAGAAGTATTTTTATCAAGGAGAGTATAAGAAATCTTTAAAAACAGCTATTAATGCTATTAATGTTTTAGAACCAGGTATATATAAAAAATTAATGAATGAATATCAAAGTTAGGAAGTTTTAGTTTATGAAGAAATTGATGATTGATTTAGATGAAACTATATGTACAGGAGGATACTTAGAAGCTGTTAATGAATATTTAAAAACAGATTATAAGGATACTGATATAGAAACTTATTTTGTTGAAGATATTATGGAAGATGAAGAGAAAGAAAAGTTTTTAGATTATTTTTATAAGAATGTTAATATTTATAAGAATATTCATATGATTCCTGATTCTATTAAGGTAATTGAAGCACTTAGTCATGAGTATGAAATATATATTACAACTGCTTTTGTAGATAAAAGAAGGGTTTATGAAAGTGGTGTTATGGCTATGTATAAGTATCAATGGATTGTTGAGAATATGCCTTTTATAGACCCTAAAAAGATAATTTTAACAGGTAGTAAAGATATTGTGATGTGTGATATTAAAATTGATGATAAAGTATCTAATTTAAAAGGGTATGGAGATATTAAGTTATTGCTAACCCAACCTCATAATGAAAAGTTTACTTTAGAAGAGTTAGATGAAGCGGGTATTCGAAGAGTACATGATTGGGCACAAGTTAAAGCTATATTATTAAAGGATGGTGAATCCTTGTGATATATTTAGATTATAGTGCGACAACACCTGTTTCTTATGATGTATTAGAGTCTTACTTACAGGCTACTAAAGATTTTCCTGGTAATGCAAATTCAATTCATAGTTTAGGGGTTAAAAGTAAAACTTTACTTAATAGTGCAACTAAACAAATTGCTAGTTTATTTAATGTGTTAGAAAGTGAACTTACTTTTACTTCTGGAGCGACAATGAGTAATAATTATGCCTTAATTGGAACTTGTCTTGCTAATATGAAGTTTGGCAATCATTTAATTGTTTCTAAGCTTGAACATCCATCTATTTATCAAATATGTAATTATTTAGAAAGTTTAGGTTTTGAAATAAGTTATGTAGATAATAATGAAGATGGGCTAGTTGACTTTGAAGATTTAAAAAGATTAATAAGGAAAGATACGATATTGGTAAGTATTTGTGCGGTTAATTCGGAAACTGGGGCAAGGCAACCTTTAAAGATGATTAGACAAATTATTAAGAAAGAAAATCCTTATACTTTCTTACATAGTGATATGACTCAGGCAATAGGAAAAGTTAGTGTTAATTTTCATGATGTTGATTTAGCAAGTTGTACAGCTCATAAGATATTTGGGCCTAAGGGTATAGGGCTATTTTATAAGAATTCTAAAGTACCTTTTACGCCTTTAATATATGGAACTGGAAAATGGAATAATTTAAATCCTGGAACGCCTGCTCTTCCTTTAGTAGTGGCATTTGCGAAAGCTTTAAGACTAGCTATGCAAGACATTGATAAAAGAGAGAATTTTGTAAGTAGATTAAATGATAGAATAGTAAGAGAATTAGAAAGATATGATGGGGTATGGATTAATCATACGAAAATATGTATTCCACATATGTTAAATATATCTTTCAAAAATATCAAATCGGAAACATTTTTACATGCTTTAGAAGAGTATGAGATATATGTTAGTACTAATACGGCATGTTCATCTAAAGAATTATCTACTTCAGTAATGGCTATTTATAATGATAAGAAAAGGGCCTCATCAACACTTAGAATAAGTTTATCTTATTTAACAACAACTGATGAAGTAAATAAGTTTTTAAATTGTTTTAGAGTTATATATGAGAAGTTAGAAGGATTAAAAAAAGAAGATTAAAGAATAGATATTGGATAGATTTTGGTGTACGGGATTTACTGCTGTAGAATGGGGAGGAGTTATTTTTGAATAACTCTTTTTTATTTTTTTCTTGACTTATAATGTGGGGGTATGTTATATTTTATATACGAACAAATGTATTTGTTTTAAAAATAGTGAGACAGGGAGGATTGTTATGAAAAAAACTGTTTTAGAACATAAGTATAATGATGAAGTAGTTATTAAGGATATGTATAATCAAATATCTGATATTATTACAACTAATAAAAACAAAATGATTTATCAAATTAATAATACTCTAGTGGAAAATAATTTTATGATAGGCAAAATTATTGTAGAAAATGAACAAAATGGAAATATTCGTGCTGAATATGGGAAAGATTTATTAAAACAATTATCAAAAAAACTAACTAATAAGTTTGGAAGTGGTTATAGTAGATCGGGACTTCAAAATATGAGATTGTTTTACATGAAATACAAGAATTGCCAACCACTGGCTGGCAATTTGAGTTGGAGCCATTATTGTTATTTAATTTATATTGAAGATGATGATGAAAGAAAGTTTTATGAAAATGAATGTATTAATTCCAAATGGTCTAAAAGAGAACTAAAAAGACAAATAGATTCATGCCTATTTCAAAGACTGTTGCTATCTGAAGGTATAGATAATAAAAAGAAAGTACTTGAATTGTCTAAGAAGGGACAAACTATTAGCAAACCATCAGATATATTAAAAGAACCATATGTATTCGAGTTCTTGGGTATTAAAGAAAATAAACCATTATCTGAAAATAGTTTAGAAAAAAACTTGATAGATCATCTATCTGCCTTTTTAATGGAACTAGGTAAGGGTTTTATGTATGTTGGTAATCAAGTAAGAATTACACTTGGTAATAATACTCATTATTATGTAGATCTTGTTTTTTATAATAAAATATTAAGATCTTATGTATTAATTGATTTGAAAACTACTGATATGAAACCAGAATATATAGGACAAATGAACATGTATGTTAATTACTACAATAAAGAAATAAAAGATGAATATGACAAAGAAACAGTGGGAATAATTCTTTGCACAGGTAAAAATGGAGTAACAATGGAGTATTCTCTTGGAGGAATATCAAATAGCATATTTGCATCAACTTATACATACTACATACCAGAAAAAGAAGAATTAATTAATGAAGTTGAAAAGGTAATAAACACTAAATAATTCTGATACATTTTTTAGAAAAAGATCACATTAATGAGTAAATTTTAAGATATCATAATGATTATGTTTTAATCAAATAAAAACAATTTCCTTTAATATTATCTTTTCCTTGCAATATTTATCTAAATTTGGTATAATTTGAAAGGTTTTACAAAAAGGGAGATGTATTATATGGAAAAAATACTAAATATAGCAATTGTAGCACATGTTGATGTTGGAAAAAGTACACTTGTTGATGCACTTTTATCACAATGTGGTGCTTTAAAAGAAGAAGTAGTAAATGCCCAAATAATGGATAGTAATGATCTTGAAAAAGAACGTGGTATAACTATTTATTCCAAAAACTGTTCCATAAAATATAAAGATTATAAAATAAATATAGTAGATACTCCAGGACATGCTGACTTTTCATCCGAAGTAGAAAGAATTATTAAAACTGTAGATACAGTAGTTTTAATGGTAGATTCTAAAGAAGGAGTAATGCCTCAAACAAGATTCGTTCTAGAACAAGCATTAAAAAACAACTTGAACCCAGTTCTATTCATAAATAAAATAGATAAGAAAGATGCTAGAATAGATGAAGTAGTTGATATGACTTTTGATTTATTCGTAGAACTTAATGCTAATATGGAGCAACTTGATTTCCCAATAGTATATGGTATGGCAAAGAAAGGTATTGCTAAACTAAATGTAGAAGACGAAGATGAAAATATATTCCCACTTCTTGATACTATAATAGAAAATACTAAAGTATATGAAGGAAATGAAGAAGATCCAGTTCTTTTACAAGTATCATCTTTAACATATGATGATTATTTAGGACGTCTTGGTATTGGAAGAATTTCTAAAGGAGTTCTAAAGTCTGGAATGAATGTTACTATAAGTAAAAATAATGGTGAACTTGAAAAGACTAAAATAGGAAAAATATTCGTAAATGAAGGAATAACAAGAAAAGAAGTAAAAGAAGCTAGATATGGGGATATAGTTACTTTTATGTCTAGTCCTAAAATTGAAATTGGTGATAGCGTCTGTGATCCAGAACATATAGAACCTCTTCCTCCGATTTTAATTGAAGAACCAACTTTATCTATGAACTTTTTAGTTAACTCATCACCATTTGCAGGACAAAGTGGTAAATTCTTAACTAATCGTCATATAAAAGAAAGATTAGATAGAGAACTTGAAACCAATGTTGGACTTAAAGTTGAAGAACTTAAAGATAGCGATGGATATAAAGTTTCAGGTCGTGGGGAGCTTCATTTATCAATTCTTTTAGAGAATATGAGAAGAGAAGGTTACGAACTTGGTGTTTCTAAACCAGAAGTATTATTTAAGGAAATAGATGGAGTAAAATGTGAACCATTTGAAGAAGTTTTTATAAATTGCCCAAATGATTATTCAGGAACTATTATTAATGATTTGAATGAAAGAAAAGGTATTATGCATTCTATGGAAAGTGATGAGTCATATACAAAAATTACTTTCTTTGTACCAACTCGTGGTCTTATT
>CACXCK010000071.1 GCA_902766135.1 uncultured Erysipelotrichaceae bacterium | reverse complement strand
CGAACCGCCATGGCTCCATAGCTCAGTCGGTAGAGCAGAGGACTGAAAATCCTTGTGTCACTGGTTCAATTCCCGTTGGAGCCACCAGGTAAGAAACAATAAGAACTTTATAATAAGTTCTTTTTTTTATTAATAAATAATGATAAAATATAATTAACAAATACATTAGGAGGGATAATATGTATTTAAACGGTAAAATAGTGGTTGGTAAAAGTGGTACTAAAGAATTAAATCTTCTACTTGATAAAGCTAATCGTCATGGCCTTATATCTGGAGCCTCTGGAACTGGTAAAACAATTACATCTAAAGTAATGGCAGAAAGTTTTTCTGATGCCGGAGTACCAGTATTCTTAGCCGATGTAAAAGGAGACCTTGCTGGAACTGCTGTAATGGGTGAAATGAACGAAAACATCTCTAAAAGAGTAGATAGTCTTAAACTAAAAGAATTCGAAGTAAAAGAATTTCCAGTAAGATTTTGGGATGTTTATCGTGTAAATGGCCACCCAATTAGATTTAAAGTATCAGAAGTAGGGCCAGATATTCTATCAATGATGCTAGGCTTATCTGAAGCGCAAGAAGGTGTTTTAAATTTACTATTTAAAATTGCATCAGATGAGAACATGGACTTAGATGACTTAAAAGACTTAAAAAGCGCCTTAAACTACATTGGTGAAAATAGAAAAGACTATACTCTAAATTATGGTAATATTACCACCCAAAGCATCGGTGTTATCCTAAGAAGCTTAAATGCTTTAGAAAATCAAGGACTAGACAAGTTCTTTGGTGAACCTGAATTAAATATAAACGACTGGGTATCAACAGACAATAATGGCAAAGGAATAATTAACATTCTAGATGCTGTTGAACTATACAAAAATCCTGATTTATATTCAGCAATCATGCTATGCTTATTTACTAAACTATATGACTCTATGCCTGAAGTAGGGGACCTAGATAAACCAAGAATTGTTTTCTTCTTTGATGAAGCATACTTCCTATTTAGAGAAATGCCATCATATAGACTAAAACAAATGGAAAAAATAGTAAGACTAATCCGTTCAAAAGGAATAGGACTATATTTTATAACCCATAATACAACTGATATTCCAGATACAATCCTAGATCAACTAGGAAACCGTGTTCAACATAACCTAAGAGCCTACACTCCAGCTGACCAGAAAATTGCTAAAGCAGCCGCTGACTCATTTAGAGTTAACCCTAAATTTAAAACATATGATACCATCTTAGAACTTGGAACAGGAGAAGCCCTAATCAGTTTCCAAAATGAGAAAGGTGAACCAGAAATAGTTGAAAGAGCAACCATTCTTCCACCCCAAAGTAGAATTGGCGTAATAGATGCCTTAACTAGAAACAAAATTATAAATAATAGTCCATTTGTAGGTAAATATGATGAAGATATAGACGATGAATCAGCTCATGAAATAGTAAATCAAAAAGTAGAAGAGGCCCGCCAAAAAGAAGAGGAAGAAAGAGCAAGAATTGAAGAAGAAAAAAGAGAACAAGAAAGATTGCGTCAAGAAGAAAAAGAAAGAAAAGAACAAGAAAGATTAGAAAAAGAACAAGCACGCCTTGAAGAAAAGAAGAAAAAAGAAGAAGAGAAAGCAAAGGCTAATAACCCTGCTAACAAATTAGGCAAAAAAGTAGTTAACAAAGCTACTAATAAATTAATAGATCGTTCTTTAAACAAGCTATTTAAGTTCTTTAAATAAGGAGGATTTATGAAAAAAGGAATCGGTGTGATATTAATTATTGTTTTCCTTATTCTAATATTACCAACAGAAAACAAACTAAAAGATGGAGGTTCAACTGAATACAAAGCCCTTCTATACAAGGTAGTTAGAAAACATGCCTTAACTGAAGATGGTTATATAGATGGATGGCAGATTTCTTTATTAGGTAAAGAAATATATCAGGAAGAAAAACTAGTATTTGACGAGACAGTTGACCAGATTATAACGCTTGAAAAAGACAATTGCGATTCTGATATAGAATTATATACAAACTTTAATGGTCATAATATATATACCGTCTGCTTATCTAAAATAGAAGTCATAAACAGTAACGAAAAACATGAATTAAAAGATTACATTAAAGATAAAAAAAGCTTAGCTTTCTTAAAAAGTTACATGACTGGTGGAAGTATTGGTGAAAGCGATAATAAGTATTCTAATTCATTTAATGATGGTGGCTCTATCATTTATTATGAAAAAGGCAAAATAAAAGACACCTATAATGGTGAATTTCAACTTCTAGAATGCCATAGACTAGATGGTAACAATGATATTTACATTGGCACAAATAAATTAGAAAATAATTTCATGACTAAAAAGAATTATTGTACTAATTATCCATTTACAGTAAAGAAAACGTATAAAGTAGAAGATATGTGTAAAGGTTGTGCAGTAATTGATTTTGCTACGGAAGATCATCCAAGTCTAGATGAATATGTTTCTTTAAAACTAGAAGGATATAATAACATTCTTTATTGGGACCCTAATAATATGCTAAAAGATATCAATATTGGTGACACATATACTTTTGAATTCCAATTGACACCTGAATTAACAATTGACGAAACTACAGAACCAGGCCTAATATTTAATACACTAAATCTTATAAGTGTTTCAAAAAACTAAAAAGGCAGCTTTATTGAAAGCTGTCTTTATTCTTTGTTTTCTTTTATATAATCTTCTAGTTCACATTTCCAACTACAATCTAATTCTTCATCTTCTAGCATCATATCACTTACTTTACCTAAAGCTTTGTATAGTAGAGAAGTACCTTTTTTATCTTTCTTATAATTAGATATATTATCCCTCTTAATACCTAAACTTCCTGCTTCATAATAAGAATCAATATCAGCCCCTATATAAACAAATTCAAAGTTTTTATGTCCCTTAATTAACTCTTTAATTTGTTCTTTAGAGTACTTCGAAGAGGCATTCTCAAGCCCATCAGTAGTAATCATAAAGACTACCTTTTTAGCATTATTTTTATCCATATGTTCTATAGTTTTACCAATCGCATCTAAAAGAGCCGTGCAACCTCTTACATAATATTTTTTATTATTTAATAAAGCTACCTCATTAATATTCTTTCTATTATGTATCATTTCATACTTATCATCAAATAGTACAGTCGTAACTTTAATATTCTTGTCTTTATGAGACTCAATATAACTATTGAATCCTCCTATTGTATCACTCTCACAACCTCCCATAGATCCACTTCTATCAAGTAAGAATACTACATCTAAAACATTATTTTTCATCATTTTTCCTTCCTTTCTGGTATAATATTACTAAATTGTGCATATCATTTGGTCGCTTAAAAGGAGACATTTTTATGAAAGAAAAATTAAAAAAATATATTAAAGAAAACTTAAAACGTCCATCTCTATTCCAAAGACTAATAAAACATAACTTTGAAGAAGATTCTTTATATGATTATGAAGAGGCGTCCATAAGCGGAGAAACCACTTTTCATAAAAAAAGTAGCATAAACGAGTACATAGATGACAACAAAGAAGATAATAACTTTCAAACAATGCTATTTAAATATATAGATGAAAAAAATTTAAAAGATAGTGAAGTATATAATAAAGTTCATATAGATCGAAGACTATTCTCTAAAATAAGAAGTGATAAGTATTATCACCCAAAAAAAGAAACAATAATCCTTCTAGGATTATCACTAGAACTAACCGAAGAAGAAATAGAGGCGTTATTATCTTCATCATCCTATTCACTTCCTAAAAACAATTATTATGATTTAATAATAAGATTTTGTTTTAAAGAAAAAATATATGACATATATAAAGTAAATGAATTACTTGATAGTTATAACTGCAAGTTATTAACATATTAGAAGGAGTACATATGAAAATAGTATCATGGAATGTAGCAGGCTTTCGTGCTTGCCTAAAGAAAGGATTTATAGATTTCTTTACAAGAATAAATGCTGATGTAATATGCTTACAAGAAACAAAACTAATTGACTCTGAACTTACATTTAGACCAGATAATTACGAAATATATTTGAATCCTGCAGTTAGGAAAGGATATTCTGGGGTTATGATTTATACTAAAGTTCATCCATTAAGCGTTAAGTATGGCATGGACTACGAAGAATTTGACAAAGAAGGAAGAATGATTACTCTAGAATTTAATGACTTCTATCTTATTACTATGTACGTTCCAAATTCTAAAGATGGCCTAACAAGACTTGATGATAGATTAAAATGGGATGAAGCATTAAGAAGTTATCTAAAAAAGTTAGAAATAACGAAACCAGTAATCTTCTGTGGTGACTTAAATGTTGCTCACCAAGAAATAGATATAGCGAGCCCTAAAACTCACTTAAGAAGCCCAGGATTTACAATTGAAGAAAGAGACTCATTCACTAAAACCCTTAATCTAGGCTACATTGATTCATATAGATACTTTAATCCTGATAAAGTAATATATACTTGGTGGAGTTATCTAGGACACGCAAGAGAGAAAAATCTAGGCTGGCGTCTAGACTATTTTGTCGTATCCAATAGACTAATTAATAATATAAAAAGCACTAAAATACTAAATGCTATCATGGGAAGTGATCACTGTCCTATAACACTGGAGGTAAATGATGATTAAAAGACTAATATATGATGTAGATGATACTCTTATAACTAATGTGGATTTTAATCCAGCTATGAGAAGCTTATTAGAAATGCTAGGATTATATTCAAAACAAAATTTGATAACAATGAATAAAGCATTTGATATGTATGAAGAAAAATATAATAACTATAATGTCAATGACTACCGAAAAGTATTAGAAGATGCTCTACATATAAAACTATCTGATACATTTATGAGAGTAATGTTACATACATTTAGTATGTGTGTAACACCTAAAGATGACAAACTAATTAACACTTTAGATAACTTATCCAAACAATACGAACTAGTCCTTCTTACAAACTACTTTGAAACAGTTCAAAGAAAAAGATTAGAAAGAGTAGGTATTAATTCATATTTTAAAGAATGTTATGGAGAATTCTTAACTAAACCAAACAAAGAAGCATACTATCTTGCCTGTGGCTCACACACCCCAGAAGAATGCGTTATGATAGGTGATAACCTATATTTAGATGTATTAAAACCCCAAGAACTAGGAATGTATTCTATATGGGTAAATACTAAGCATAAAAGACTAAAAGAATACCCAATAAACAAAATATATAAAGCCAGTGAAATAACTGATACATATATTAAAAAACTAAAGAAATAATTTGAATACCACCTCAACATGTGGTATTATTTTTTTATAGAATAGAGGTAATACTAATGAATACCAAAAAATATAGCTTATCACTTTTGATAATAAGCATCTTAGTCATAACTATAGGTATAACTTATGCCTATTATAGTGCGAGTGTACAAGGTACCGGTAATGTTAATGCGGAAGCTAGTGCTCGTACGGCAACTTTAGGTGAAGTAGAATTTAACGGGGAGAACACTTTTGATACAACGAATATTGGTCGTGATATATACCCTGGATTCATTGGAGTTCAAACATTTACAGTAGGTCCTTATAAAGATGGAAGAGGAGTATATGAAATAGATTTACAAGCAACTGTTCCAACAGCATTTAATAATGACATAAAACTAACTATATATAAAACAAGTGATGCTACAAATAACAACATCGATAGTGAGGAAGGATCTTTAACAGTTTCAAATAACAGATATGTAAAACAAGATAATTTACTAATAACTGGTAGTCTTACAAAGGTATATGAAGGACCTTTAAAAAATACAGATGAAACAGT
>CACXCK010000070.1 GCA_902766135.1 uncultured Erysipelotrichaceae bacterium | reverse complement strand
CTTACTAGATATTAGATTATTATTAGTTTGATTTAGAGTTATTATCCATGAAGCAAAAGAAATACCTATTGTAAGCAGTAATATTGATATTATTATTAATAATGTTTTTTTATTATTCATATCATCATCTACTCTCTATTAATAATAATACCATAGATTGTATGTTTTTTGTAAAAAATAATCATATACTATAATAAGAAGGTGTAATAATGTTTCATAATCCTTTAACAATCACTAAAGTTATAGGCGGTATTGAAAGAGTACTTGGTATAGCAAGTCAAGTAGTCCCACTTTATCAAAAGGTAAGTCCAACCATTAGTAGTATTCATAATGTTATAAAACAAATGCCTTTAAAAAAAATAACTACACCAAAAAAAGTACTAGAAACAAAACCAATAAAAAAGGAGAATCAAATTATTAATTCTCCAAAGTTCTTTCAATAAAACTATTTATAATATTAATTTTTTCTAATACTTCATTTTTCTTTTTATTATCATCTGGAATACTTTCATATATTTTAGTATACTCTCCTAATAAATACTTATAATAATCTATATTATCATTATTAAACTTACCTAAAAAGTACTCTTCCTTAGTATATTCATCTTTTCCATCCATAACTTTAAAAATAACATAATATTTCTTTCTTTCTTTAACTAAATATTCATGAATCTTAAAATTATTCTTAATTAAATACTCCCTTAATTTATCTAAATCATTATTAGATTCTAATATAAGGGTTTTATCTCTTAGTAAGTTCAAATAAGGATTCAAGATATGCTTAATAGTATGAAATCCCATACCAGCTATTACAATAACTTGATAATTATCTAAATCAATACCATTAAGCCCATCAGTACATAAATATAAAGCATCTATTCCACTATTTAAAGCATTCTCTCGTGCTTTATTTAAAGCATTTGGATGAATATCAGTAAACAACACTTTAGAGCCCTTGCTTGCCATATAAAGGCCTACATATCCATGATCACAACCTACATCTATTAAAGAGGCACCAAATGGTATTAAAGATATAATACGTTCTAATCTCTTATCTTTCATCTTAATCCATCATAAAGTCTTTTAACTTCTTAGCGCGAGATGGATGTCTTAACTTTCTTAATGCCTTAGCTTCAATCTGTCTAATTCTCTCTCTTGTAACATTAAACTTCTTACCAACTTCCTCTAAAGTATGACTAGTTCCATCTATAAGTCCAAAACGAAGCTCTAATACCTCTTGTTCTCTTTCTTGTAAAGTAGATAAAACAGCTCTTATTTCTTCTTTTAATATTTCATTAGTTGCATATTCCTCTGGTGTAACCATATTAATATCTTTAACAAAGTCTCCTAAATGCGAATCATCTTCTTCACCAATTGGCGTTTCAAGTGATACTGGATCTTGACTAATCTTCACTACTTCTCTTACCTTTTCAACCGAAATACCCATCTTCTTAGCTAACTCTTCTTCAGTTGGTTCTCTATTTAACTCAAGCGTTAATTGTCTTTGAATTCTTGCCATCTTATTAATTGTTTCAACCATATGAACTGGTACTCTTATTGTTCTTGCTTGATCTGCAAGCGCTCTAGTTATTGCTTGTCTAATCCACCAAGTTGCATATGTACTAAACTTATAACCTTTGTCATAATCAAACTTGTCTACAGCTTTCATTAAACCTATATTACCTTCTTGTATTAAATCTAAGAATAACAATCCTCTACCAACATAACGCTTAGCAATACTAACAACTAAACGTAAGTTAGATTCAGCAAGTCTATTTTTAGCTTCTTCATCACCATTAGCAACTCTAATAGATAAATTCATTTCTTCTTCTGGAGTAAGCAAAGATATACGTCCAATTTCTTTCAAATACATTCTTACTGGATCATTAATATTAATATCTTTAGTAATTTCCGTATCATCTAAAATAATAGCATCATCTTCACCATTATCTTTTAAACTGCCTTCATCTTCATCACCAGAAACTATTTCAATTTGATTATCAATCAAATCATTGTATAACTCATCTAAAGAATCATTATCTACATCTAACCCTTTTAAACTATCAGCTAGTTCTTCATAAGTAATACGTCCACTTTCTTTACCCTTTTTAATTAACTCTTCTTTTCTTTCTTCAAAAGTTTTAATTTCTTTTAATTTAGTAGGTGCAACCTTTTTAGACTCTTCTGGTATTTTATCTACTATTTCTATAGCTTCATCTTCTATTTCCTTTTGGAATTTTTTAACCTCGTCAACTTTAACCTTACATTCTTTTGCTATTTCCGTAATATCACTAACCAAAATATAGCCATTTTTTTTACCAGCTCTTAATAATTCATTCTTTTTCATTTCAAACTTTGTCATTTCAAACCACTTCTTTCTACTTTTATTTCTTGAATCTTTTTTGTTAATTCAACTATTTGACTACCTATTTTTTCTTTCATATTAATATCCATTGTTTCTTTTTGTTTTGCTTTTAATTCTTTCTTTTCTTCTTCCCACATAAGTTCTTTAACAGTATATATATACTCTTCTAATACTCTCTTATCCAAAATACTCTCATTAACATTATTAATTATTTCAAATATTTCATTCTTTAAAGGACTCTCTTCTGCATATATCAAAAAATCAGCCAAGGAAACTTGATTTCTCTCCCCATAATATATAATTTCATTAGCTATACTTCGATAAACTGAATTTTTAAATACCCCTAAACTACTTCGATACATATCAATATATTCTTTGCTATTCATCATATAATATAAAATATGTTCAATACAATTAACTAATCTAGATTTCTTTACCTTCTTTTTTTCTTCAACAGGAATAGAAACAACCGTTTCATTAGTATCTTCTAGTCTACTTTTTAAAACATCCAAAGACAGATTATAATCTTTAACAAGTCTTTGTAATATTATATCTTTAGTAATATCATCTTCATCATTTAAAGAATCTAAAATATTATTTATATATTTAGCTAATTCTTTACTATCATTTAAATTTTTATTATCTTTGTAATACAAATATAAAAAATCAATAAAACTACCTGCCTGTTTAATATTACTAGCCATAGCATTAACACCATGTTTCAGAATATATTCATCTGGGTCTTTCTCTCCAGTAAGTCTAACAACGGACACGTCACATTGAGCTTCTCTTAACATTTTGCCATTCGTAAGTGTAGCTAAAGCTCCAGCCTCATCATTGTCAAACATTAACACTATAGGCACTCTTAAATGTTTTAAAATATTAACTTGTTTAGAAGTCATCGCCGTTCCCATCAAAGCTACTGTATTTTTAAAACCATTTTCGTACATTCTTAAAGCATCCATATTTCCTTCAACCAATATAACTTGCTTAAGTAACCTTATCTCATTCTTAGCTCGATGATAATTATAAAGAATTTCCCCTTTTTTAAATATAACAGTTTCCTTTGTGTTCATATACTTTGAAGTATTCTTTTCACCATGATAAATCCTTCCAGTAAAACCTACAACATCACCATCCAAATTATGAATCGGAAACATTATTCTTGATCTAAACAAATCATAATATTTTTTATCAAAATTTAATAATCCTAAACTACTTGCGAGCGATAAATCAATTTTCTTTTTTTCAAGTAGAGGTGTAAGTAATCCATCATTTAAAGAAAGACCAATTCCAAAATCTTCTATTGCTTTCTCATCAATATTTCTTTCTAATAAATAACGTCTTGCTTCTTCCCCTTCTTTAGTATGCAAATTATTCTGATAAAATAAAGAAGCTAATTTCATTATTTGATATTCATTATCAAACTCTCTCTTCTTTTTATATTCAGTAGTAACACTAATACTTTCGCCCACTTTAGAAGCAAGCATCTCAACAGCCTCAATAAAAGATATATTTAAATAATTTTGTAAAAAAGTAAAAACATTACCACTCGCCCCACAAGAAAAACACTTATATAACTGTTTTTCTTTAGACACACTCATACTCGGTGAATGATCTTCATGAAACGGGCATATTCCAAAATAATTCTTCCCTTGTGGCGACAGAGGAATATATTCTTTTATTACTTCCACTATATCAGCTTTACTACGAATTTTTTTAATATCTTCCTGCGATATTACTGCCATTACATATATTCCTCCCCTAATATTATTTATAGACAAAAAAAGTCATTTTCCTTTTTTTAATGCAAAAAAAATCGCTTAAAAAGCAATTTTTTAATAAATTTTACAGTTTATTTACACTAAATGTGCCCATTTTTGACTGCAAAAGTATTTAAACTCTTTCCTCTTAAGTAAAAAGACGCAACTATATATATCAAGGAGAATATTATTAAAATAATAGCTCCTATCCAAGTCCATACACTTATGTTTCCTTTTAAATAGCCATCAATAATCAAATAAAGAGAAAACAATATACCTATAATACCGATAACTAATAATCTTATAAGTCTATTCTTCTGAAGTCTTCCTTTTTCAGTTTTATAATAACGACTTTTTAATTTTTTCTTTTCTTCTTTTGTCATTCTTTGATACTTATTTTTCATTCTTTTCCTTCTTTCTATGATTTATTTTCCACTTCTTTATATATTCTAATCTTTCTTTAAACTTTTCTTCTTTCCCCATTGTCGTAGGAAAATAGTATTCTTTTCCCACTAAACTATCAGGCATACACTCCATAGTTGATAATTTATCCTCATAATCATGAGCATACTTATAACCCTTACCATAATCTAACTCTTTCATTAGTTTTGTTGGTGCATTTCGTATAATAAGTGGCACTGGCTCTGGAAACTTTTTAGCATCACTACTAGCCATCATATAGGCCACATCACAAGCATTAGATTTAGGGGCTAAAGACATATAAATAACAGCTTCAGTAAGATGCACACTACATTCAGGCATTCCTATAAAATGACATGCCTGATAAACATTTACCGCTACATTTAAAGCATTAGTATCAGCTAAGCCTATATCTTCTGATGCAAACCGAACAATCCTTCTAGCGATATATAAAGGGTCTTCACCAGCCTCTAACATTCTTGAAAGCCAGTAAACAGAAGCATTTGTATCACTATTACGCATAGATTTATGTAAAGCTGAAATTAAATTATAATGTTCTTCCCCATTTTTATCATACAAAAATGTTTTCTTAGTTAAAACGCCTTCAACTATATCCTTAGTAACTTTAATTGAGCCATCCTCTAAAACATCTCCATTTAAGACAACCATATCTAAGATAGTGAGAGCACTTCTTGCATCACCAGCTGCAAATGAAGCAATACCTTGAAGATCATCATCATCAATAATAACCTTCGATAACCCGAATCCTCTAGGATCATGCAAAGCTCTTTTTAATAGGGTTAAAATATCTTCGTTAGTCAATTCTTTCAAGACAAAAACACGACATCTAGATAAAAGGGCGTTATTAATCTCAAAAGAAGGATTCTCTGTTGTAGCCCCAATTAGTACAATCGCCCCTTTTTCAACAAACGGCAAAAATGCATCTTGCTGAGCTTTATTAAATCTATGTATTTCGTCTACAAAAAGAATCGTTTGTATTCCTTGACTTCTATTCTTATCAGCATCTTCCATTACTTCTTTAATTTCTTTAATACCAGAAGTAACAGCCGAAAAAGTAATAAACTTAGACTCTGTTTTAAGAGCAATAATTCGTGCTAAAGTAGTCTTACCAACTCCAGGAGGCCCCCAAAAAATCATAGATGAAACACGATCAGTTTCTATCATTTTACGAAGGAGTTTATTCTCCCCTAAAAGATGCGTCTGTCCAACAAATTCATCTAAATTACGAGGTCTCATTCTAGAAGCTAAAGGCTCACTATTAGTACCAGAAAATAACGATGTTTGCTCCATAAAGCACCACTTCCTTGATATATTATAACAAATAATAATAAAGTTGTCAGCAACGAGTCTTTATTGTATAATAAAGAGCCAAAGGAGGAACCAATGAAAATTATCAGAAACAAAGAAATGCCAAGCATCACAATATACAACGAAAATAATAACGACTATATGCATATCTTCAAAGATTTAGATAGTCTAATATTTGTCATCTCTTGTAAAGAGCCAATAAAAATATCAAACGAACTAGACGAACAGTTTTTCTACAGCATATCATGGCTACTATCGAATGATTATACTTTTATTGATAACCCAACATCATTTAAAAATAACAGCTATTTAAAATGCATATCAGATGGCTCAATTAGAATAAAAGATCCAAAACTAAGAAGCGAATATTTTCATCTTATAATAGAAAAAAAAGAAAACAATATTTACTTTTCATGTACGCCAACTGAAGAAATAAGTAAAATTCCATCTGTAATATCTTTTAACCTAAAAAACGAAGGCTACAGAACCATAAATAATATCTCTGGATCAACTATGCAAGAAGATATGCTATATAGTTTCAATCTAGCTTTAGAAGACAATTTTTTAAAAGAACAAGAATCTAAGAAAAAAAGGAGAATAATATAACAATTATTCTCCTTTATTTATATTCTCTTCCTTCGCATCATACAAATAAACAATCTTATCACTAACAATATAGAAATATGCCTCTTTATGAAGAGCTACATTATAAAACATAATAGGCACATTTAAATTATCATGAATATCAAGTAATTCACTAAACTTATCAAATCGTACGACCTCTTTATCTTCAAAAGAAATAAGATTCTTTGCTTCCCCTATTAATCTATCATATTCTTTTAACAAACGATTAACATACTTATCATATTTAGATAATGGTGGAAACATCTTCATTAAATAATGAACAACTTTTATTACATAATAAACAGTTAAGAAAGTGAATATTAAGAATAAAACTGCAAAAATAACATTTTTAATCTTTATAGTAGCCTTACTAATAACGGTGCTCCTATTTTCAAAGTCTTTAGTATTAACTTCCATATCGATTGCTTTTTCAGATAAAGGCATTGAAATATAAGACAAACTAGTATTATTAAGTACTAGTGAAGAAGACTCTTCACTCTCTTTATGAATTGTCATATAAACAATCAACTTACTAACTGAATTAACTCCATACATATCATTAAATTGTTTAGCTAAGTTATTATAATCGCCATATATAATATCAACATCTTCACTAATAGATATATGCTTATCGTCCTTTAAAACAAACGCTTTATTATCTACCAAAGGATACTCTTTTTCATAATAAACCTTGCCACTAACAGAATCATTAATCGTAATTTTAGCTATAATATCATAATTATAATTAATATTTGAATTTTCCTCGATATCAAAATCATAACTATAGTGAAGTTTAATATTATCAATCAAATTAGCAATAAAACGCATATTACTATTATTAGTAAAACACTTTCCTTCATAAAAGTCATCATTTTTATAACAGATTTGATAATCTATATGTCCTTTTTCACCATAAGAAATTGTTTTTTCATCTTCAAATCTAATAGTCATCACAAGTGACCCAACAGCTATACAAAGAGTTACCAGAAAAAATATCAAACTTGCAAAAAAATTAGCACCTAAACTATTAGAATTAAACAAAGAAATTTTCTTACCCTTATTTAATACTTTACTACTACTATCATTTTTTATATTATTACGCTCTTTTTTTGACATACCAATATCTCCTTTTATAATTCATTTAACCATACAGTAGGTAATCCAACATAAGGTATTCTATAATCCACAGTCCCCATAATATAACTTGGATATACAGCATAATCATCCATCACATTGTTAGCATCACCTTTGGTATAAAATATTCTATCAGTAGCAGTTTCTTGTATTTTTACAATGCGGTGAACTATTATTCTATCAGCATACTTAAATGCTATTACATCACCTACATCTAAACTCTTTAAACTATATTTCTGATTAATAATAACTACATCCCCTTTATAAATATTAGGAGTCATACTACCAGTAGCAATTGCAATCGAATAATACTTAAAATATCCAGATGTAAAATAAACAATCAAAGCAATAAAAATGCACGTTCCTGTAAGACCTATCCAAGTTCTTCTTTTAATATAACTTAACGGAACTTCCATTTTTCTTTTATCAAAGAATCTATAAACGTTTAAGCCTATAACGATCGGAAACAGTAATTTTATTAAGGCCATCAAATAATCACCAACATCAGGCACAATCGGCAATAAATAACCATAAAGCATAACTACCAAAATCCATACTAAATTAGGTTTATACCCAACTTTATAAGATATGTAAGAAGCAACTATATTCCGACTTATCGCCGGTAAAACAACAGAAGCCATTACCAAAAAAATCTGAAATTGATGTCTACTAAATACTCCATATATACTTCCTGTTATATCAAGAAATATAAAGAACAAGGTAGAAAAAAGAATTAACCATTTATTATCTTGGAACTTATTTATCATTTGATATCTTAAGAATTCTTTCAGAAAAATAAGAAGAGTTAAAGGTAACACAATACTAGTAAACCCATACATAGTCCTAATCATATCAGTTCTTACAAAGCCAATAAATAACCCTAAAACATAGAATAATCCAAAACCAGAAAGGATAATAATCAGATTATTCAAGCTAATATCTTTTATATACCTATGCCTATCTTTTTCGAAGCCAAACAACACCTTAAAAGCAATAAGCATAACCCCAACAAACAAAGCAAGTTCCCAATAACCTAATATATTTGATACAAAACTATTTAAAAACAAAATTGAAAAAACAATCGTATAAAAAATGCTCGCAACAACTATATTCCTCTTCATTTTCTAAATCTCCTTTAAATAGTTTTGTGAAAGTATATTAGGTAATCCTAATACACTTTTATTAATCTTCAGTCTTATAGATTAAATTAACTTGTGGAACATGGACAATGAAATCGCCATTAGCTTGAGCTCCGTTTGCATTATAACGAACAGTAAATGAAACATTGCCTTCGCCTGCAGTAGATCCACTTATTTTGTCAATCTTGACTCCCGTTATAGAATTATTAGAAGCAGCCGTTTGACTTGTAGCTGTAGCACTTGCAGAACCTTGTGTTATACTTAATTCCATAGCAGAACAAGCCTCACTTACACCAGTAGTTGCAGGATTCTCACTAGAAGCTTTTGCTTCACAAGAAAGCGCAGACGCCGTATTTATTTCAAACAAATAAGCATCAAATTGACTAGTATTTTCAACCGTAGCAGTACAAGTTACATAATCCCCAGGTTGACTAAGAATCAATTGAACTCCACTCCAAGCAGTTCCTGAAACAGAACCAGTACTTGTTACAGTAGCGCCTTCACTCTTTACAGCGCAACTCATACTAGAAGCTTTATAATTCAAATTAGGAGAAAAAGTATCACTACCAACACTAACATCATGGCTTGAGATAGTTAATGTTGCAGAATAAGTTGCGAAACCAACTGCTAAAGCAATTACCGCAATAAATAAAGCTACAACAGCAATAACCTTATTATTATTCTTTTCCATATCTTCACCTCCTTTACTATAACTATTCCTTAAAAAAGGTAAATGTAGACTCTCCATATACTCACTCTACAATATAATTCTAATACAATTAAACATAAAAATAAAGAAAAAAATAAGAGATATAATGTATTTTTACAAAAAAAAAATCATATAACTATGACCTTTTTTAAATATTATCTTTAATTAACTCAATATATTGTTTTTCTAACTTTTCCAAACTTTGCTTAGTAATAAATTCATCTTTTTTATGAGCATTATTGGGACCTACCCCCAAAATATATCTTACATTCGAGTGAAGAAAACTTGCTTCCGTAATAAAATCACTCATCAAAACATCTTTTTCATCACTTATAAATGGCTTAATATTATTAACAATTTCAACTGACGATCCATCATCAACAAGCTTTCTAACTTTTTCAATTATTTCTTCATTTTGATTCTCACTAACAGTTCTAAAGTCAATAGATACATCACAAATAGAAGGAACAATATTAAAGCTCACTCCCCCATTAATAACGCCAATATTCATTGTAAGACTTTTACCATTAATAATATTTGCCTTAAGTTCTTTATAATACTCTTCCATTTTCAAAATAAAAGAAACACACTTTAATATGGCATTATCGCCCTCCCAAGGCGTACTAGAATGTGCTTCTACGCCCTTAAAAGACACCTTAAGTTCCAATAACCCTTTACTAGCATTTATAACTTCATTATTAGTAGGTTCGCCTATAATCATCGTCTGTGGAAAAGAAATATCTCTATTACTAACAAGCTCATTAATTCCGGCAAAACCAATTTCCTCATCAAAAGTGAAAAACAATCTTATCCCCTTTTTTCCAGTAAACTGAACCTTTGAAACAGCCGCTAGCATGGCCGCAATAGCTCCCTTCATATCACAAGTCCCAAGGCCATATAGTTTATCATCTTTACAAGTTAATTGAAATGGCGAAAATTTCCAATCACGAGAACAAGAAACAGTATCAGTATGCCCCAAAAAGCCAATATTTGTATCAATACTATTACTCATTACTAAACACTTACTTTTATAAAGAGTATTAAAACCATACCCATTCAAATAATTCTCTATATAATTAATAATTTCCTCATTATCTTTATCATTAACAGTATTAAAAGAAACGAGATTTTCTAATATTTCTTGTGATTCCATAATTATCTCCTTCTTACTAATACCTTAGATGTTCCTAAATTGATGATTGGGAATATTCTGTCATTCCCTTCTCCTGTAGGATCTTTCTGAAAAGAATAATTACCATTTATCTTACTAAAATCAACATTACCCATTATACTTCTAAAAAGAGCATTAGAATTAGAAACATCTAAATCAGGTCTATATTTAATCAACTCTATATATTTATTAATAAACTTTTGCTTTTCATAATCATTAAAATCTGGTATATCTATTTTCTCACCAATAATTCTTTTTATCCTGTCTTCTTCTTGTACTCTCATGATTTTACTTTCAAAACTCTCAGCCCCATTATAATCAAAATAACGCATTGCATTAGTCCGATATCCAATATATTGAATATTATTATTTAAATAATTCATAAGTAAAGCATTAACCATCTTAGTTGCAATACCATTATTTCTATACTGAGCTAAAACTCCTATTTCTTCAATATATCTTAAAAACTCAAGTTCTTGAACATATTCCCTTTGATCCATAGGAACTTCATTTACAGCCACTAAGAATCCTATAATTCTATTCATATATTTTGAAGCCAAAATAAAAGCCCCATCATCTATATAATCTTTAATTACATCAAAAGCTCTAGATAAAGTCCAATCCTCATAAAAAGGCGCTCCATTAAAAACATCTCTATAAGCTTTACTAAAATCAACTATTTCTCTTTCTTTTAATTTTAACTTTAGAACCTCTAATTTTTTCTTTTTCTCCATTAAACAATTAACACTATTCATCTATCTATCATCCTTTCTTAAAAAACTAAAAAAGCTACTGCTTGCTTGCAGTAGCATAATATTTATTATACTAGATACAAGCACTACAAACAGCACTTGTACCTACGAACAATTAATGTCGTATTAACAAGTGCAAATTATTATGATGATGATTAAAAACTACTTTAAACATAATAATTCTTCCCTTCAATAAAACAGAGTATATCATGAAATAGAATTTAAGTCAAATAAAAAGAAATCATTATATGATTTCCTAAAAATTCGAATAATCGAATAATTTTTTTAATGGTGCGAACGACGTAGTGGTTTACAACTCGCTCACACTAAGACAAATCTGATATCAATCAGTAACTTAATTATATCATATTTTTACCAACAAATACATTATATATTTCATTATACCT